>JBCAZO010000383.1:0-3123 GCA_038532975.1 Pseudomonadota bacterium | reverse complement strand
GCTGGCTCATCGCCTTGTCCCGTCAGCCGCTGAATAAGTGCCGCCATGCCTTTGGCCTCTTCGTTGGTCTTTGTTGCATCGCATTCAAGGCGGTAGTTCGCGTCCACATAGCTACAGCTGTTTTCCGCAAGACCGTGCTGGCCTTCAAAGACGCGGGCTGCCAGAGCAAATCCCATGCGCATTTCGGCAGGGGACGAACCGCGTTTTTCCATGAACGCGTCGAGATCTGCAGGATCGACAGCTTTGGAATAGACCATGCCTTCATCAGCTTCTGATGCGGCCTGATCGATTTCCATCATCACGGCACCCGGTGAACGTGCGCCGGGTTGCCCGTCCTGGTCCTTCATGATCTCAGCGGTTGCGGCTGCAATCTGTGACGACAGGGATTCTGTTGAATTGCTGCTTTCGCTGTATCCGCCCAATTCACGAGCCAGTTCAGGCGACATTTCAGGGGCTTGTTCTACATTGGTTTGCGCTTGCTTAGCGGCTTCTGCGTCAGCAAAGGCTACAGCTACGTTCACTATCTTTCCAACTTCTGCAGAAATCTCGTCCGCGGACTTGCCGTCCATCAACGCCGCTATAGCGGTGTGATAGCCGACATCAATCAGCGAGTTGAGGTTCATCTGCTTGCCGCCGGTGATATCGAGGAGTCCGTCGCCACCATAGCCTTGGGTATACGTATTCACGATCATCGCTGTCGCATCCATATTGGCCATGCGGTACTGCGCCTCTGTGGCACGCAGTTGCAGGAATTCAGAGCGCAGGTCATACATTTGCTTGGCGACTTCGACCTCGCTGAGATCCTCATCCAGAACAACATCGTTGCCAACCGTTGCCATTGGCTGCGGCAAAAGCTTGTTCAAACCGTCATAATCGATGCCATCAAGAATTAGGCGTGTTGACTCGCTTGATGCGTTGGCATGCACCATGATTTGCGCCTCATGGCCAAAACCGAGCGTTGCGTTGAGCACACGGAAATGATGCGCGCGCTTGCCATCGTTGCCAAATTGCTCGACATACCCGACACCTCCGACAACGGCATAGCCTCTCTCGGATTCGCCGAAGTTGAAACTGATGCCTTCAATTGTAGCGGCAACAAGCCCAATCATCGAATTGCTGCTGGGACGTTCGTAGAGATCAATCTCAACATAAATCGCCTCGGATCCGTTCTCATACACCCAGCTGCGCTCAGCGCGTTTGCGAGCTTCGGCGCGCCGTTCCCGCCCCTGCATGGTCTCCAGCAACGAAGCTCCGGCGTTGCCGTTTGCCGAGGCTGGTTTGTAAGGCATGACCGCCGCATTATCCCCTTCGGTTAGCGACCGGCGCGTCCATCCTTCTGGCGCTTCTGGCAAATACTCCAGCGCACCGCGACGCCAAGCTGCTTGCCGCTCCTTCTCGGCTTTCTCAGCGGCTTTGTCGGCGCTGGCCTGTGACATACGGTCAGAGAATGACCCGACATAGGTGCTCACAGGCATCTGACCAAAGGAATAACCTTCTTTGGTGCTTTGCGTGTAATAGTCTGCGCCTGCGATGGCCGTGGCGGCGACACAGACAAAACCAAGGGAATATACGTTAAACATGCAGAAGGCTCCGGAGTTCACAGTTGCGTGTTACGTGCGGGGCAAATCTGGCGATAATTCGGTCAGGCTGAGGCGATTTCCTGAAATGCGCTACTCGCCCAGAGCAATCCCTTCGCGACGGGGGTCGGCGCCACCTTTCAAAATATCCCCAATGGAAATGGCATGAAGACCGGATGTCAGGTCACGTTGATTGACCTCAAACCCCATGGCTTCAAGGGCTGGAGCAAGGTTTGAGGCGGATGTTCCGGCCTCTAAATCATAGACACCAAAGCGGTTGATGAGATGCGGCATGCCCACCGCCGTTTGCACATCCATCCCCCAATCCAGATGCGCGATGATCGTCTTGGCAACATACCCAATAATGCGGCTGCCTCCGGGGCTTCCAATCACGAGCACCGGCTTGCCATCTTTGAGCACGATTGTAGGTGCCATAGAAGAACGCGGCCGTTTTCCCGGCTCAACGCGATTGGCCACAGGGACACCGTCACGATGGCTGACAAAAGAGAAATCTGTCAGTTCATTGTTGAGCAAGAAGCCTCGTACCATGACACGCGATCCAAAGGCGTTTTCAATTGTTGTCGTCATCGAAAGTGCGTTGCCGAAGCGGTCGACAATCGAGATGTGCGACGTTGAAGGCTGCTCAATCGGATCATCAGGCGCAAGATTGAGCGAATGGTCAAATTCTGGGCGGCCCGGGCGCACGGTTGGCAGCGCATCGTCACCCTGTAGCAATCCCGAACGCCGGGACACGTAAGCTGGGTCAATCAGGCCTTCGACTGGCACGGGGACAAAATCGCTATCGGCCATGTAAAGCCCACGATCCGCAAAAGCCAATCGGCTGGCATCCCCAATCAAGCGCCATGTGTCCGGATTGTTTGGGCCAAGTTGGGCGATATCGTTCTGCGCCAAAAGCCCCAGAATTTGCCCAACCGTCAACGCACCAGACGATGGCGGCCCCATGCCGCAAACGTCGTGGTCGCGATAAGGTGCGCAAACTGCGGGGCGTTCCTTGACGCGGTAGATCGCCATATCCACGCCGCTCAGAACACCCGGATTGCCGGGCGCGTTTTGTACCGCCTCGACGATGTCACGCGCGATATCGCCAGTATAAAACGGCTCGGGCCCTTCTTGTGCCAGAATGCGAAGTGTATCGGCATAGGCCGGGTTTTCCAGAAGAGTTCCTTCGACAAGCGGCACTCCTCTGGGAACGAAGTATTTCGCGGTGTTTGGGTTCAGCGCCAGCCGTTCCGCATCACGCGTGACCATCAGTGCCATGCGTGGGGAGACAGAAAAACCCTTGTCGGCAAGGTCTATCGCCTCTTGAAAAAGCCCGCTCCAGCGCGCTTTGCCCCAGCGCGCATGGGCTTCAGCCAAAAGTGCAGGCACGCCTGGAACTCCAACGGATTTCCCGCCAATCACAGCGTCAAAGAATTCCAGCGGCTCACCATTTTCATCTTGAAACAATCGCGGTGTCGCCGCCAAAGGCGCTGTTTCGCGACCATCCAGCGTGGTGATTTCGCCGGTTTGCCCATCGTACCAGACC
>JBCAZO010000382.1:0-3130 GCA_038532975.1 Pseudomonadota bacterium | reverse complement strand
CCATGCCGCATTCGCGTGTCAGGAAGCGCGCCAGCGGGATTTCCATCTGGCTGTCTGGAAAGAAGAACACGCTTTTGCCATCCAGATGCTCGGCTGCTTTTGCGATGGCTTTTTTTGCACGTGCGCGGGGCGCGTGTGTTACAGTGTCGAACAGGGTGAGGTCGACACCGAATTCCATTGCCACGGCGCGAAGCCACGACGTTGTGCCTTCTTCGCCGAACGGGAAAGGCGCTGGAATGTGACGCGCCCCGCGCCTTCCTAACGCGGCGAGGGAGCCGCCCAGGAATGGCTGGGTCAGTGCAAAAACGGTGTTCGGACCGACCGCCAAGGTGCTGTCGGCGCGTCGCGCTGGCAGCACTTTGACATTGTCGATCCCAAGTTTGCCGAGAAGATCAAGCATTTGATCCTCTACGACATCGGGCAGGGCGCCAACCACAAGTAGCTGGCGCTCATCTGTTTCCGGCAGGGCCGGGATCATCGCGGCCAGACAGGCGTCCTCACCTTCGGTGAAGGTCGTCTCGATGCCAGAGCCGGAGTAATTCAGAACCCGCACATGCGGCGCATATTGCGCCGAGAGCCGTTCGGCGGCGCGCGCGAGATCAAGTTTGATCACCTCGGATGGGCAGGAGCCCACGAGGAACAATTGCCGGATATCCTTGCGCCGTTCGAGCAAACGGGCAACTTCCCGCTCAAGTTCTTGTTGTGCATCGGCCAGACCCGCGAGGTCGGTCTCCTCCAGGATGGCGGTGCCAAAACGCGGCTCGGCGAAAATCATCACGCCGGCGGCGGATTGCAGCAGATGGGCACATGTGCGGGAGCCGACAACAAGGAAAAACGCATCTTGCATCTTGCGATGGAGCCAGATGATTCCCGTCAGACCGCAGAACACTTCGTGTTGCCCGCGCTGTTTCAGAACCGGGGCATCGAGGCATCCGCGCGGGGCCGGAGGAGGCGAATGGGAGTTCATGCCATCGCCTCGGATTGAAGCCGCGCGGCGCGCAGTTTGAGTAGGAACTGGCCGGCATTGATCACGTAGGCCGCGTAGGCGGCGAGGGCGAGAAGCATCAGGCCAACCGGGGACAGCGCGCCCGTAAAAAGCGCCCAGATATAAGCTGTGTGAAGGGCGATCACGGCAAAGCTAAAGACATCTTCCCAGAAGAAAGGCTCGGCGAAAAGGTATTGGTCAAAAACAACTTTTTCCCAAATCGCGCCGGTGATCATGATCAGGTAAAGAAATCCGGTTTTGATCAGGATGGAGAGCGTCGCAATCTCATATCCAAGGCCGGTTGCGAGGTAGCGCAGAACGAGGATGAGGGAGATGACAAAGACCAGAAACTGCGCTGGTGCGAGAACACCCTGAACCGTAGTCCAGATCGTCGCATCGCGGCGGGCACGTTGTTCGGCCGTATATAGGCCAACACCTTTGTGCCTTTCTGCCATATCCGGCGTCATGAATTCCCTCGCAGCTCCCCTGATTGTCTTGATGCTAGTTGGGTCGCTGACGAAGTGTCAATTAAAATTTACACTTTGGGGTAATGAGAGGTGTAAATTAAAAAGATCACATCCCTGAGTCGGGGTATTCACCTTACATTTACCATTATTTTAAAGAGATTATTGTTTTTTGATGTATGTGGATTTGATGCAATTAAAGTGCCTTAACAATGTGTTGGACATGATTTTCATGGGTAATTGTCAACAGAAATTGACATTTAATCTCTCGAGGCGCACACTGATTGCAGTTAAAATATAAAAAAATGACACGTATACATAAAAGTGAGGTGTATATGCCTCCAGGGAGAGTTGCGTGGACGACCAGTCAGCAAACAAAGACCGCGGTCTGTCAGAGGCGCAACGACCTGCGATCCGGTTTCTTGTCGAGTCTGCGTTGCGCACGGTGATGACCAATACGGCCAATCGCGAGCCGAGAACGCGTGATGAATGGATTGGACGGCTTTGCGAAGCTTTGATGTCAGAGGCGGAGTCCAGTTACCATTCTGTCGTGGCGGCGTTGATTTCTAACGGCGTCACACAGGAAGACGTTTTCCAGTCTTATGTTCCTGCGGCTGCGCGTTATCTTGGCGAGCTTTGGGTGAGTGATCGCGCCAGCTTTGTGGATGTCACAGTTGCGGCATCGCGGCTTCAAAGCCTGTTCCGCCAGCAGGAAGATCGCATTGCCACGCGATGGACCGATCGCAGTGTGCCTTTGGGGCAGTCGGTTCTGGTTGCTATTCCCGAATTTGAACAACATGCGCTGGGCGCATTCGTGGCGGCAGACAATCTGCGGCGCCATGGTCTTTGGGTGCATATGGCGATTGGTTTGAAAAATGAAGAGTTAGCAGAACTTATCAACTCTCAGCGCTTTGCTATGATCGGTATTTCGATTGCCACGCCAAATGCGGTTGAACAAACAACGAATTTAGTAGATTACATACGAGCGAATACGAACCATACGCCACCGATTGTTATTGGCGGTCGTATGGTGGAGGAGAATGAAAAGCTTGTCCTGCGCACAGGCGCCGATCATGCGGTTCGCACCGCACGAGAAGCGATAGAAAAGTGCGGGCTTGCAAGTGTAGCCGAAGCGTTGCCTTTCAGCGGTATAAGCTGATGGTGGCGCTTGGGCTTGAATTTGAGGCAGGCAGGTGACTCGGGAAAGACGCAAATCCGAAAGGCTGCGTGCTGGCGCATTGCCAGACCCGTCTAGTGTTCAGGGTATCGTTGAGCTGGCCGCTGATCTGGCTGTTTACCTCTCGCCCAATGGAGAAGTTGAAGGGATTTCCGTCAACCCGGACTGTCCGTCTTTGGGATGTCTCGATCATTGGGTCGGGCGTGACTTCAAGTCTTTCCTGACTGTCGAAAGCGTTGCCAAGCTGGACGAGCGCGTTGCCGAGATGCGCGCGGATGCCAGTATGACGCCGCGCTGGATCGAGATTAATCATGTGGACAACGCCACTTGGGAATTCCCGATCCGCTATTCCATTCATCGCACTTATGACAGTGACCACCTGTTGTTGCTTGGGCGTGACATGCAGCCCATTGCCGAGGTGCAGCAGCGCCTTGTTTCAGAGCAATTGGCGCGTGAGCGAGATCAACAGCGGCTGCGCAGTGAGCAAACCTTTTATAACGTCGC
>JBCAZO010000381.1:0-3135 GCA_038532975.1 Pseudomonadota bacterium | reverse complement strand
TAAGCCGCCAAAGACTCCGCTTGCACACCGGTTATGTCATGAATGCGTTTGCATTTGCAGGGTGTGGGTTTGTTTTAAATGTCGGCTGTGTGGACGAAGCTGCCGTTGGACACTAGCCGTGCCAGCGACGGACCGGGGGACGTCGCGGCCTCACTCAGATCGATGCGCTTTATGCTTGCCAAGTCATCATGTGGAACATTCGGAGTACCTTGCATCAACAAAGCGACGGCCCATCGGGCCGGTCCGTCGCTGGCACGGCGGGGCTGCGCCCCTTTACTCCGTGCCGGTTGAAGTTGAACGGGTTTCGGGAATGGTAGGTTGGAAACCCACCCTGCGGCGATTTCAGTTTGGGCATCGGTAGGCCGGGCTTTAGCCCGGCGTTCCGACCGTAATGTGCCGGGCTGAAGCCCGGCCTACGGTGCGAAAAAAACTGACAGGCCGCCATCCCGGGGTTGCAGGTCTCAGCCGATCACCCTTGCGCCCAGATCGGGCCCCTGCCCACCGCGTCCCAACCTCTGATCCCACAACTGCCCCAAATCCTGCATCTCGGCACGTAATGCGCCTTCGTTCCGGCGCAGCCAGCCGGGCACAGAGCCGAACTCCACCACACGCGCGCGGCCGTTCTGCACCGTCACCACAGGCCAGTCGCCCACCAGCGCGTTGTCGATCCCGAACATATCTGTGCCCCACCATTCAGCAGGGCCAAAGGCGTGGGTCACATGGCCCAGCTGTTTCATTGCGGCCAAAACTGAGGACGGCGTGACGCTGTCGGCCTTCTCTACCGCCGCATGCCAGATGTCGAGGATGGCGGCATATTCCCAGCTCACGGCAGTCCAGCTGTCGGGGTAGCGGCTGTTATACTCTTCAAAGAACGCATTGGGTTGATTGAAGAAAAACGCCTTTTCACTGAGCGCGGGGTCATCGAAATCGGGGAACTGGAACGTGACACCTTCCATGAAGTCCTGCCCCAACCGGCCAACCAGTTTCTGGTAGTGATCCAAGGTGCATGACAGGATTTGACCACCATACCCTTGGTTGGCGGCATATTCTGTCAGGGCGTGAACCATGGGCGTATAGCTGGTGCACCAGCAGAGAATATCCGGTTTTGCCGCCAGCATGGGTTCAGCGACCTCCTCGGCTGGGGCGCCATCAGCGGGGTATTGCACCTCTTTGACAATCTCGATGCCGGCCGCCTTGAAGGCCGCGCGGTAGGTGGCCAATGACGGCAACCCCATGCCGTCCTTTTGGGCACAAAGCGCCACAGTTCTCAGTTCGGGCCGTGTGCGGGTGAGCCACTCGACCCCGGTCACAACATAAACCGGGTGCACCTCGGACGGGGCAATAAGGTAAGGCGAATCTGGCGACAGGTCTGACGGCAAGAGAGTTGAAGTCAGGATACGCCGTGCATGCAGATCATCGGCCACGGCGGCATAGGCATCGCCGCCCAGCATCATCATCAGTTTGATGTCGTGGGTCTGCAATAACTGCGCGGCACCATCACGTGCGGCTTGATTGGTGCTGCCGCAATCCTGAGCGTGAATGGCAATCGGATATCGCCGCCCCCCGATGAGCACGCCCCCTGCCCGGTTGAGCCAGCTTTCCCAGATGCGACACCCATGCAACCCCGGCCGGCCCCAGGACTCGGCTTGTCCCGAGAGCGGTGCGAGGAATCCAATATCCACGGTGCTGGCCATGCCCACGGACAACCGTGGCATGGCGCCGGAGACGGCCAGTCTTTGGGCGAAGCTGGAGGTGTCGATCGGTCTTCTCCGGTCACGGTTAAATGAATCTGTTGACAGACTGGTCCAGTCTTTGGCTTAATTCAAGGAACCAAAAGAACCAAAGTCAAATATTGGTTCAATCCAATCCAGGGAGAAAGACCACATGGCCAAAAAACGCGTTGCCGTCATAGGCGCAGGACCTTCGGGGCTGGCACAGCTCAGGGCGTTCCAGTCCGCCAAGCAGAAGGGCGAAGATATCCCCGATATCGTCTGTTATGAAAAGCAGGACGATTGGGGCGGGCTTTGGAAATACACCTGGCGCACGGGCGTGGGCGCGGATGGCGAGCCGTGCCATGGCTCGATGTACCGCTATCTATGGTCGAACGGCCCCAAGGAGGGGCTGGAATTCGCCGATTACACGTTTGATGAGCATTTCGGCAAGGAGATCGCCAGCTATCCCCCGCGAGCGGTTCTTTTCGACTACATCGAAGGCCGGGTGAAGAAAGCCGGTGTGCGCGACTGGATCCGGTTCAACAACACGGTGCGCGATGTGCGCTTTGACGAGGGCACGGGCAAATTCACGGTCACGGCACGGGATTCGGCGAGCGACGCGGAAACGGTGGAAGAGTTTGACCATGTGGTCGTCGCCACTGGGCATTTCTCATCGCCCAACGTGCCCTACTACCCCGGGTTTGAGAGTTTCAATGGACGGATCCTTCACGCCCATGACTTCCGCGACGCACGTGAGTTTGTGGACAAGGATATTCTGATCCTCGGCACGTCGTATTCGGCGGAGGATATCGGGTCGCAGTGCTGGAAATACGGTTGCAAGTCGGTGACCGTGGCGCACCGGACCGCACCGATGGGTTATGACTGGCCCGATAACTGGGAAGAAGTGCCGGCGCTGGTCAAGGTCGAGGGCAAGACGGCACATTTCAAGGACGGGTCTTCGAAGGAGGTCGATGCGATCATCCTGTGCACCGGGTACAAGCATCACTTCCCCTTCCTGCCCGATAACCTGCGGTTGAAGACGGCCAACCGGCTGGCGGCGGCGGATCTTTACAAGGGCGTGGTTTGGACCAAGAACCCCAAGATGTTCTATCTTGGCATGCAGGACCAGTGGTACACATTCAACATGTTTGACGCTCAGGCCTGGTGGGTGCGCGATCAGATTATGGGCAAGATTGACCTGCCCGATCAGGCCACGATGGAAGCCGATCCGGTGGCGCGTGAGGCTGCGGAAGATGCGTTGGAGGATGACTACGCCTGCATCCGATATCAGGGCGACTACGTGCGCGAACTGATTGCCGAGACGGATTACCCAAGCTTTGATGTGGATGCCGCCAATCAGGCCTTCTTTGAGTGGAAGAAACACAAGAAGAAAGGCATCATGGAGTTCCGCAACCATGGCTAT
>JBCAZO010000380.1:0-3158 GCA_038532975.1 Pseudomonadota bacterium | reverse complement strand
CAGGTCGATAAAGCGATGGTCTCTCAATGCCTTCCGGGAAATAGTTCTGACCTGAAAACCCATCTTCCGCATCATGGTCATAGGCGTACCCCGCGCCATAACCCTGATCCTTCATCAACCGCGTGGGCGCATTCAGGATATGTTTCGGCGGTGGTGCGCTTCCGGTTTCCTTGGCGTGACGCACAGCCGACTTATAAGCCACATAGGCCGCATTCGATTTTGGCGCGAGGGCGAGATACAAAACCGCCTGTGCAAGTGCCAGTTCGCCCTCAGGACTGCCCAAACGTTCGTATGTTTCCCAGGCATGCAAGCACTGCGCCTGAGCCTGCGGGTCGGCCAGCCCGATATCCTCAACCGCCATACGGGTGATGCGCCGTGCGAGGTATCGCGGATCCTCGCCCCCCGCCAGCATCCTCGCCAGCCAATAGACAGCAGCATCCGGATCGGACCCGCGTACCGATTTATGCAACGCCGAGATAAGATTATAGTGCTCATCACCCGACTTGTCGTACTTCGCGGCGCGTTTCATCAACCGCGCCGAGAGAGCCTCAGTATCGAGCTTGCCATCAACGGTCCATGCCGTAACCTGCTCAATCAGGTTCAACAGCGCACGCCCATCCCCGTCTGCCATCTCCAAAAGTGCCTCGCGCGCTGCACCATCAAGCGGCAAGGCCACGCCAAGGTCCTGCTCTGCACGCTGTGCCAAACGTTCCAGATCAGCCAATTCAAGCCGTTCGAGAACCAGAACCTGCGCCCGGCTCAGCAAAGCGGCGTTCAGCTCAAAACTTGGGTTTTCGGTCGTCGCCCCAACAAGAAGGATGGTGCCATCCTCCATATGCGGCAGAAATCCGTCCTGCTGCGCTTTGTTAAAGCGATGAATTTCATCCACAAAGAGCAGCGTACCCCGCCCATTGCCGCGCCGCATCTTGGCCTCTTCGAACACTTTGCGCAGCTCCGGCACACCGGTGAAAATCGCACTGATCTGGACAAAATGCAGGTCCGTTTCATCTGCCAGAAGCCGCGCGATGGTGGTTTTACCCACACCGGGAGGTCCCCAAAAGACCAAGGAAGACAAACTGCCCGAAGTCAGCATCACACCCAACGGCGCCTCTGGTCCTAGGACCTGATCCTGACCGATCACATCCGACAGTTTCTGAGGGCGCAGCCGATCAGCTAAAGGCCGCGGCGCAGTATCAGGAATGGCATCCGGGGCCTGATCAAAGAGATCACTCACCTCTAAAGCCTGAACCGCAGTGTCGAGCGCTTTGTCCCACGCTGCACATCAAGCGTGAGCCACCGCCCTCCTTGCGACAAGAGCGCTTCGACATCGCCTGTAGTCTGAACCACTTCGCCGTTGATTTCTCGCAAGATATCCCCAGGCTGTAGTCCAGCGCGCTGCCCGACACGGCCGGGAGCTTCGACCATTACACCCTGCGCGGTCAATGGCAGATTGCGTTCGGCAATCACGCCCGGGTTAATCACAGAAATTTTCAATCCTGGGATCACCGTGTCTTCGCTTGTCTCGCGCGTGTCGCGCGGGGGATCCTCGGGCGCAACTCCTAGTGTCAGCGTCAATTGATCCACTTCGCCATTTCGAAGGCGCGTCACCTGCGTCTCGCCACCAATGCCCGTCACGGACATTCGGTAGATCATATCAGGGGCTGCATGCACCGGCTGACCATCGACATGCGTGATCACATCACCTGGCGCGACACCAACACCCGCAAACGGGCTTTGCGGATGCACGTCCGAAACCAACAACCCGCCAGGACCGCGCAGACCCAGCGCCTCAACCATGTCTGCACCAACCGGCTGACCGCTCAACCCCGCCCAGGGACGCTCAAACTCTGTATTGCCTGCTCGCGCCTGCGCTACGAACTGCGCCACAAGCGCAGAAGGAATAGCAAAGCCAATACCGTTCGAGCCGCCAGATCGGCTCAGGATACGCGTGTTGATTCCGATAAGATCACCGTTGATATCGACCAGCGCGCCACCGGAGTTACCCGGATTGATCGGCGCGTCGGTTTGAATGAAATACCCCCGCGCATTGCCTGTCGCCGTACCCGACCGCGCCAGGCCCGAGACAATCCCGCTCGTCACGGTCTGACCCACGCCAAAGGGATTACCAATCGCCAGGGCCAATTCGCCCACTTCCAACGTATCGCTGTCCCGCAATCTCAGCGCGGGCATATCCTCGGCATCGTCCAGCTTCAGGATTGCCAGATCGCTTTCCTGATCCGACAAAAGCACCTGCGCGGAGTATTCGCGTCTGTCATTAAGTACGACACGAATATCCGTCGCCATGCCCACCACGTGGTAGTTTGAGACGACAATACCGTCCTCGCTCAGGATCACGCCGGACCCAAGTGAATTTTGCACGCGCTGCCGGGTCGAGCCAAAATCACGGAAAAGATCACTGAAAAACGGATCATTTCGGAACGGGCTGGACCGGACATTCACGACCCGTTTGGCATAGATGTTAACCACCGCGGGCGCGGCCTCTTTCACCACGGGCACAAATCCCATGCTGATCTCGGCCTGGCTTTGCGGCACGCGCATTTCAGACGCCAGCACTGGCGCACCCAAGACCAAAATTAAAGCAAAAAGCAAACGATGCATCATCCACACACCCCATGTGTCTGTGCTGTTGATATGCTCAGCATCGTTCTCAAATGCAAGCATCACGCACCCCGGCAATGGACAAAGAAAAACCCCCGCAGAATCTGCGAGGGTTTCAATATTTGCCTGAAAAGAGAAATTACTCTTCGTCGGCGTCAATCTCTTCCGCAGCGACGCGCGCCTTGTCGGCAGCGCCTTTGGCGTCCAGATCACGATCAACAAATTCGATGATCGCCATTGGAGCCATGTCACCATAGCGGAACCCGGCCTTGAGCACGCGGACATACCCGCCATTACGCTCTTTGTAGCGCGGACCAAGCACGTCAAACAGCTTGGCGACATACTGGTCCTGCTTGAGCTGCGATGCGGCCTGACGGCGGGCGTGCAGATCGCCGCGTTTGCCGAGTGTAATGAGTTTTTCAACCACCCGGCGCAATTCCTTGGCTTTGGGAAGCGTGGTTTTGATTTGCTCATGTTCGATGAGCGAGCCTGCCATATTGGCCCACAGCGCCTTGCGGTGCTCATGGGTTCGGTTCAGG
>JBCAZO010000379.1:0-3160 GCA_038532975.1 Pseudomonadota bacterium | reverse complement strand
CCATCTGCACCCCGTGCCACCAAAGTGCGGATCTGTTCTTTTTCGATTTCAGGCTTGTAAGCAGAGCTGGACACCAAGAGCGTATACCCCCGCGCATGAAGGGCTTCCTGAAAAGCTTGCAGACCCTTGGCGAAAATGGCGTTGTCCAGCGTCGGCACAATCGCTCCAATAGTGTAGCTGCGCTTGGCCGCCATAACGCGCGCGGCGAAATTCGGCGTGTAGCCCAGCGCATCGACGGCCTTCATCACCTTGTCCCGCGTGGTCTCAATCACCTTGCCCGGTTCATTCAGACAACGCGACACCGTGGCGGTGGACACACCCGCCATCTTGGCAACATCGTCGAGCGTTGGCACAGGTTTGTTCATTGACGTGGTATAGCCTTTCGCAAAGCTTTCACAGGGCCTCATAACATAAATCAGATACTTTGAAACCGCTTGATGTAAGCGCTTGCATAAATTATGTAAGCGCTTACACGGTGCCTGTGTGATTCTGCTCCAATCTCATTTGGGGCACGTATGCGACAGGCCTGTTAATGAGAAAAAAGGAACGGCCCTCCATGCCCCGCGAATACCTAAAGAAAGCGACGCTCACGTCCAAATCCGATGCGTCCGAAGTACATGCCACCGTGCAGGGCATCCTGTCTGACATCGAAGCCGGTGGCGACGCGAAGGCGTTGGAATACGCGACAAAGTTTGACCAGTACGAGGGCAATATCCTTCTGACGCAGGATGAGATTGACGCGGCTTGTGATCAGGTGCCGGACAAGCTGAAAGCCGACATCCAGTTTGCCCATGACAATGTGCGCCGCTTTGCGGAAATGCAGAAGTCAACCGTGGCGGATGTCGAGATGGAAATCCTGCCGGGTTTTGTGGCCGGGCAAAAGGCCATTCCGGTGGATGCTGCCGGGTGCTATGCGCCGGGCGGACGCTACAGCCATATTGCAAGCGCAATCATGACAGTGACAACCGCAAAGGTCGCGGGCTGTCGCCACATCACCGCCTGCTCGCCCCCGCGGCCCGGTGTCGGGATTGCGCCTGCAATTGTCTATGCCGCGCATATCTGCGGTGCGGACAAGATCATGGCCATGGGCGGCGTGCAGGGTGTGGCCGCCATGACCTACGGCCTCTTTGGCCTGCCCAAGGCGAACATCCTTGTTGGCCCCGGCAATCAGTTTGTCGCCGAGGCCAAGCGCATTCTTTTTGGTAAGGTCGGCATCGACATGATTGCCGGCCCCACCGACAGCCTCATCCTTGCCGATCACACAGCTGACGCGCATATCGTGGCCACCGACCTCGTGAGCCAGGCCGAACATGGCTATAACTCACCTGTCTGGCTGGTGACGGATCAACGGGAACTCGCCGAAAAAGTGATGGAACTGGTTCCCGGCCTGATCGAAGACCTGCCCGAGCTTAACCGCGACAACGCTTTTGCCGCCTGGCGCGACTATGCAGAAGTGATCCTCTGCGATGATCGCGAGGAAATGGCCGCCTGTTCGGATGACTACGCGCCAGAGCATCTGACGGTGCAGGCTGAGGACCTTGATTGGTGGCTGAACCGCCTGACCTGCTATGGGTCATTGTTCCTCGGCGAAGAGACCACGGTATCTTACGGCGACAAAGCCACCGGCACCAACCATGTGCTGCCGACCTCTGGCGCGGCAAGCTACACTGGCGGCCTAAGCGTACACAAATACATGAAGATCGTCACCTGGCAACGCGCCACGCGCGAAGGGTCCAAAGCAGTTGCCGAGGCCACGGCGCGTATCTCGCGCCTTGAAGGGATGGAAGGCCACGCGCGCGCCGCAGATGTGCGTCTGGCAAAGTATTTCCCAAAAGAAAACTTCGATCTGAGCGCCGATGGGTGATCCCGAACAAGACCCACGTGATCTTTTTGATCTGACAGGCCATGTGGCCTGTGTCACGGGCGCAAGCTCGGGTCTGGGGCGTCGCGCAGCTGTGACTTTGGCTGCGGCTGGAGCCTATGTTGTGGGTGTGGCACGGCGAGAAGATGCACTTGAAAGCTTAAAGACAGAGATTGGCGTCGGCATCGGAACGGTTGTTGCGGATGTGGCGGATCGGGATGGTCTCGATGCCGTGGTCAAAAAGATCGCGACGCCCTTTGGCACACCTGACATCTTGATACATGCAGCAGGCGTTAACACCCGAGAAGCAGCCGATGATGTCACATCGGAAGGCTGGGACCAAACCCTGGCTCTTAACCTGTCAGCACCCTTCTTTTTGAGCCAAGCCTTTGTTCCTGCCATGAAGTCCAAGGGTTGGGGCCGGATCGTGAATTTCGCCTCGCTTCAGACCACCCGCGCCTTTCCCGGCGGCATCGCCTATGGCGCTAGCAAGGGCGGCATTGCCCAACTGACACGTGCCATGGCCGAAGCCTGGTCATCGCATGGCATCATGGCCAATGCGATTGGTCCCGGATTTTTTCCCACCGAATTAACGCAAGCCGTGTTTGGCGATGCAGATCGCGCCGCGCGCAACGCCGCGCAAACCTGTGTTGCCCGAAACGGAGAGCTGCGCGACATCGACGGGCCGCTGCTTTTTCTGTGTTCTGAGGCATCCCGCTATGTCACGGGACAGATTCTTATGGTTGACGGAGGGTTCACCGCGAAATGAAGGCGCTGGTCTATGACGGAGTGGAACAGATGGGGTATCGTGAGATACCCGATGCTGAACCGCGCGAGGGCGAGCATCTCATCCGCGTGGCTGCTGTGGGCATTTGCGGATCGGACATGCACGCCTATCTGGGTCATGATGACCGCCGCCCTGCCCCTTTGATCCTGGGGCATGAAGCCGCTGGCGTGATCGTTAAGAAAGAGCGCAGCAACCCGCAAAAGGGTGAGCCCGGCCAAAAAGCCAAGGACCGTGCTGAAGAAAAGGCGGCCAAGGCAGCAGAAGCTGATGCCCCAGCCGAGGAAGCACCAGCAGAAGAGGCCACCGCCGAAGAGGCACCGGCCGAAGCTGAAGCGACCGAATAAGTTCCTAGAACTGTGGCACCTTTTCGCTCCGCGCAGCTGCCTGCGCCACAAGACCCACCCGTTTGTTACGGGTGGGTTCTGTTTTTGCGCGATGGATCCAGCGTAAAACGTTCCTTCGATAGCTGGGCGCAGCCCCGTCAAACCACGCGCGCGCCTCTAGGTCACCCA
>JBCAZO010000378.1:0-3160 GCA_038532975.1 Pseudomonadota bacterium | reverse complement strand
AACTTCTTTGCCTTTGTGCTGCGTCGCTATGGCGGGGATGAGATCGTGCAGCACCTCGTGCTGAACGCGTTCGATGGTCATCCCTATTGGACCGTTGCCTTCATCCTGTTCATTGTCTTCCTGCTGGGCTTTCTGCTCGACTGGATCGAGATCACGATCATCATCATGCCGCTGATGTTGCCGATTATCCTGGCCCTCGATCTGGCGGTCCCGGGTTTCGACCAAGTGCGGGATCCATCCGTGGTCTGGTTCGCAATTCTAGTGGCGGTGACGTTACAAACATCGTTCCTGACACCTCCAGTAGGCTTTGCGCTCTTCTATCTGAAGGGGGTTTGTCCACCGGGCGTGAATCTGGGGCACATTTACAAAGGGGTTATACCGTTTGTGCTTTTACAGCTCTTGGGTCTCTTCATCGTCTTTGAGTTTCCGGCACTGACCACATGGCTCCCGTCGGTGGCCTACGGGAACTAAAAAAAAGCTCGGAAAATTAATTCAGTGTAACTGACGTCACGTCAAATACAGAGCTCTAAACCCGTGTCGTAAGGCGCGGGTTTTTTCTTTTGTTCCCTAAAGTTAGGTCTATACCTCGCGCGAATGTGATCAAATTATGGCTAAATCAGGGCACTGGACTGTGTGAAAGTTGCATGTCATAGACGTTTTTCGCCTGACAATGACGTAAACAATTGTATTTTCCCATTAGGGAGTGTGCAAATCTGTCATAACTAAGGCAAAACTGTGGGTGGTTAATGAAACACGCGCGAGCCAATATCGGAGCGGCGTCTGCACGTCGCGCGCTGCCGGAGCTTGCTCCGGCTGTATCGCCTGTTGAATCAACAGGAGCCGTCACCGCACGTCAAGTTGAGCCACTTTCAGCAAAGGCAAAACCGTCGTTAACCGAAGACGTCGGCAACGTCAAAACGACGGCAATGTCATTCCGCAACATGCATGAGCATGGCGACCTTTTGTTGAAATATATGGAAGCGAGAAAAAAGATCTTCATTGATCGGCTGAAGTGGCATGTCCCGCAAACCGATGGGCTCGAATTTGATCAGTACGACACGCCATATTGCCGTTGGGTAGTGTTGCACGAATTCGGTGAGGTGATTGGCGGTGTGCGTTTGGTGCCGACCACGGCCAGATGTGGGATCTATTCCTATATGCTCCGCGATGCCCAGGCCGGCATTTTGCCGGACCTTCCGACCGATGTGCTCTTCTTCAAGGCGCCGGTGGAAGCCGGTATCTGGGAAGCCTCGCGGTTCTTTATCAGCGAGACGGTTCCGGCCAAGCGTCGCCGCGCCGTGCAGAGCATGCTCTTTGGCGCGATGAACGACATGGCCAAGGAAAACGGTGCGCTGTTCATTTTGGGGATTGTGCCCTATATTTGGGCGAGATGGGCTAGGCGGCTGGACGTTTCGGCCACACCCATCGGCGCAAAATTCGACATCGAAGGCACAAAGAGCCAGTCGGTTCTCTTTAACACCAGCAGCATAGAGTCGTAGTGCCATCGTAAGCCGGGTGGCTCAGTGTCTGGATGGACAAAGCACGTCATAAGCTTGCCGTGTCAACAGTTGGAATCGTGATTTATATCGGTTAACGGATCAGTTCGCGTTGGGGTTTTTACTCAAAGGTGATCTTTGTTCAATACCCTAAAAAATGCTGCATTGTTCGTCATACCGAAACAAAAAATGCAAATAAGGCAGCAATAAGGCAGGCAAATCCAAAACAGACCCCGCTTGCGCCTCACATTCAACCCACTCTTTAACTACTCCTTCATCAATCAGTCTGCACAAAAATGGCTATTGGCGATGGAAAACGAGAACAACGGGAATAATCGCTTCCAGGAGAAACTGGAACATCGAGCGCAAAAAACGCCGCAACTCAAAGTGCTGGTCGTAGATGACGATCCAAGCATTCTTGAGCTGTTGAAAACGGCGTTGACCACGATAGACAGCTACAATGTGACAATCGCCAATTCGGCCGAAAGTGCGATTGACGCGCTTGAGGCGGCGACCACCCCGTTTGACTGTCTGCTCCTGGACATTCAGATGCCCGACACGGATGGTATTGTCCTTTTGCGCGGCATCCGCGCATTGCCCGACTACTCGGAAACCCCGATCATCATGCTGACCGCGATGAGCGAGCGCAGCTATGTGGACGACGCCTTTATGGCAGGGGCCACAGATTACGTCTGCAAGCCATTTGATCTTCTGGATCTGCGTGGCCGGATGAATTCGGCGCGCCGCTTGGTCAAAGAGCGTTTGAAAACTGAAAAGAGCCTGCGGTCGGTAAAAATTCTCAAGCAGGAACTTGAGAATAACCAGCAGTTCAACTTTGAAGATCCGCTTACCATTGATGATGCGGACCGGTGCCTGCGCTATGTAGAGTTTGACAACTATGTCGGTCAGCTTTCGCGTGGACGTCTTTTCAACTCTTATGCCATTGCGATCAAGCTTCAAGACGCATCGATCCTTTATGACATCACCAGCTGTGGCTGTTTCCGCCGCGTGGTGCATGACACGGCACATTGCATTCAAAGCGCGACATCCGAGATTGATTGTATCTTCTCGTATCGTGGCGAGGGCGTGTTCCTTGTGGTGGTGCACGAAGAAATGCCATCGGCCCAGTTCCCCACGGAAGAAAAGCTCAACAACTATGTCAGCGTGATGCTGCGCGAACGCCATGCGGCGGCGTGGGTGCATGTGCTGGTGGGTGAGCCGGTCTCGATGCGTTCGCTGTCACGCTCTGGCGCAAGCACCGCAATGTCGAGAGCCGTGACCAATGTCGAGGAGCGCGAAGAAAAGCTGCGCGAGAAGAACTCTGTTCTATCCGGTGCCGAGGCGGAGGTCGAAGTTGCAACCGATGGCAGCACGGAGCCACGCAAGCGCATGTATGAGCGTGTGTTGATGGAGCTGTTCGGCGAAGAAAGCTATCTTTCCATGAAATAGGAAACGCGGGCCCTTCGGGGCCCGTTTTTCATTGATCACAAGGCCCGTGTGCGCAGCATGATGGGCCCACCGGCACGCATCGTGAAGGTCAGAACCGGGCGTGGAATAGGCGCATCGCCGAGCTCAAACGCCACGCCACGCAGGATTGACGCCATCAAAACCATCATTTCCGCTTCGGCATATTGCGCCCCAATACACACCCGCGGTCCGTCCCC
>JBCAZO010000377.1:0-3163 GCA_038532975.1 Pseudomonadota bacterium | reverse complement strand
GAAGGCCTGGAAATCAGCATCGAAGTGCATTTGCCAGAAGGTGGAAAACAAGTGATGCAGGCGGGCGACCATGGTCAACCGCTTGCTATTGCCGCGGCTAAAAATCCGCTGCGCAAGGAAATCGCAAAACTCGCACACTCATTGCACGAGATCGGCAAGACCGATGCCGAGGAAGCCGCGTAAAAGGACCAACTTAAATGTTTTCGCGTTACAAAAAACCAGATGACCCGGCCAATGCAGCCAAGGCAGCCAAGGCTGCACCCGCAAGTGAGCCGAAAACTGTACCATTGAACGAAGCGCCGAAACCCTCGTCGCTTCGCAAACCTTTGCCGGCGGCTCAGGTGCCAGATGCGCCGCAAGATAAGGAACGCAAACGCAAAGAGCGTTTGGGCGAAATCAAGATTGAGCTACACAGATCTCTTCTGGACAACCTCAACCTTGGTGCATTGGAAGGAGCCAGTGAGGCAGATCTTCGATCCGAGATCAGTTCGATCGCAGGCGAAGCTTTGGAAGAACGTAATATCGTTCTCAATCGCGAAGACCGCACAACGCTGACCCAGGAACTTTATGACGAAGTGCGCGGGCTTGGGCCGCTTGAACCGTTGCTAAAGGACGAAACGGTCAACGATATCCTGGTCAACGGCCCGCAACAGGTGTTTGTGGAACGCGCTGGAAAGCTGGAACTGACCGACACCACGTTTAAAGATGAAAAGCACCTGCTACGTATTATCGATAAGATCGTCTCCGCTGTGGGCCGGCGCGTTGATGAATCCAACCCTTATGTGGACGCCCGTTTGCAAGACGGCTCTCGATTCAACGCCATGGTGCCCCCAATCGCGGTAGATGGATCGCTCGTCTCCATTCGTAAGTTTAAGAAGGACAAGCTGGGCATTGACGACCTGGTCAATTTCGGCGCGTTCTCAGAGGAAATGGCCGCCTACCTGCAGGCCGCTGTGGCCACACGTCTGAACGTAATCGTGTCAGGCGGTACGGGCTCTGGTAAAACAACGACACTTAACGCTCTGAGTTCTTTCATCGACAACTCCGAGCGCATCCTGACCATTGAGGACACGGCGGAACTTCAGCTGCAGCAGACCCATGTGGGTCGGATGGAAAGTCGCCCGCCCAACGTGGAGGGCAAAGGCGAGGTCAGCCCCCGCGATTGTTTGAAAAACGCCCTTCGGATGCGCCCTGACCGGATCATCGTGGGTGAGACACGGGGCGAGGAAGTGATCGACATGTTGCAGGCCATGAACACCGGCCACGATGGCTCAATGACCACGATCCACGCCAACAACCCGCGCGACGGCATCAGCCGTCTTGAAAACATGGTTGCTATGGCCGGTATCGAGATGCCGCTCAAAGCCGTGCGCTCTCAGATTGCTTCGGCTGTGAACCTTCTCGTGCAGGCCAGCCGTCTTCAGGACGGCTCTCGTCGTATGACCTCGATCACCGAGATCACCGGTATGGAAGGTGACGTGATTTCGATGCAGGAGATTTTCCGCTTTCAACGCGTTGGCCTGACCGCCGACAATAAAATCATGGGCCATTTCACCGGCACCGGTGTGCGCTCCAACTTTTCCGAACGGTTCCGCTTGTGGGGGTATGATCTTCCGCCAAGCATTTATGAACCCATTGCCGCGGAGTAACGGGCATGTCTATCAGTGCAGAACCAATTATTTACGGTCTGATTTTTGTCGGTGTTCTGGTTCTCGTCGAGGGCCTTTACCTGACCGTTTTTGGCCGGTCGATCAGCCTCAACAACCGGGTCAACCGCCGTCTGGAGATGCTCGACAAGAGCGGCAACCGCGAAGAGGTCATGGAAAAACTGCGCAAGGAGATGGAACAGCATCTCAAAGCGCGGAAGATTCCGCTGTATTCGATCCTGTCGAACAAGGCGCAAAAAGCGGCAATTGCCTTTACGCCCAAACAACTGGTTTTCTTGATGATTGGCCTGAGCTTTTTGGCGTTTGTCGGCCTTTCCGTCGGGACAGCAACGCCATTCGCAGTGCGCATTGTGGTCTCGGCCGCAATGGGTGTGGGGGGCGTGTTCACCTGGATCAATATGAAGGCCAACAAGCGCATGGCATTGCTGGAAGAGCAACTGCCGGATGCCATTGAACTGATGGTACGTAGCTTGCGCGTGGGTCATCCATTTTCCTCGGCAATCTCAATTGTGTCAGACGAGGTGGCTGACCCGTTGGCGACAGAATTCGGCGTGATCGCGGATGAGGCTGCCTATGGTCGTGATATGGGCGAAGCGCTCAAGGACATGGCCGAACGCATCGACATGCAGGATTTGCGCTTTCTCGCCGTGGCTGTCACGATTCAACAGCAATCGGGGGGTAACCTCGCCGAGATCCTGGATGGATTGGCCAAGGTGATCCGCGCGCGCTTCCGCCTGTTCCGCCGGGTTAAGGCCATCACGGCCGAGGCGAAATGGTCCGGCAAGTTTCTATCGGGCTTCCCGATCCTGGCTCTTATCGGGATCCAGCTTATTAAGCCCGACTACTACGATGAGGCGATGGAACATCCTTACTTTATCCCGGCATGTTTGTTCGTGGGCGGATTCCTGATCGCGAACCTGATCGTGATGCGCGCGCTTGTGAACATCAAAGTGTGAGGGAACGAGACCATGATTGACAGTTTGATGCAAGCCACTACCGAGGCGCTAGGCCCGTTTGGGCCACTTATTGCGGTTGGGATTTTGGGGCTTCTTCTCGTTGCCTTTGCCATTAGCATCTTGGTGCGCGACTCCAAAGACCCACTTGATAAGATCAAAAAGGCCTCTCGCTCAGGTGTTGAACCTGAGGCTGAGAAAAAACGCCTGCGGTCCGGACGCCGCAATGACAAGCTGGATAAATACGCCAACTTCCTCGAACCGAAAGATGAAAAGTCACTGAGCCAAATTCGCCTGACACTGATGCAGGCGGGTTATCGAGACCGCGATGCGATCCGGTATTACCACTTCGCTCAGTTTGCTTTTGGTATCGGATTCCTGATCCTCGGCGTTCTCTATTTCGTCGTGTTTGTCGCGGGCAATGAAGGTACAACAACGGCTCAGACCATTCTTTATATACTTGGACCAGGCGCAGCTGGATATTTGTTGCCCAAGTACTGGGTGACAAAACGTCTCCAGCAACGCCAACAGGAAATTACGGAC
>JBCAZO010000376.1:0-3164 GCA_038532975.1 Pseudomonadota bacterium | reverse complement strand
TTCCATCACAGGCTTGGAGCCCAGCGCCCCCAGATTGCCCAGACCTAGAACCGCCGTACCGTTAGAGATGACGGCGACAAGGTTGCCCTTGTTGGTGTAGTCGTAGACCGTCTCAGGCGTTTCAGAGATTGCTTCGCATGGCACAGCAACCCCGGGAGAATATGCAAGGCTCAGATCGCGCTGTGTCATCATGGGGACGGTCGCCTGAACCTCCCATTTGCCGGGGGTTGGCTCCATATGGAAAGCAAGGGCCTCTTCGGGCGTCAATTTTGATTTACTCATGCTGCGCGTCCTCCATCCGTCCTGCCGACTTAGACGACGTGAGCCCTACCCTCAATCCGACTTTGACTTTCACTTGCCTAAGACGGTGGGTAACCTGCCGCCTTAAACGAGGGGAGCAGCCATGACCGTCACGCCGATGATGGCCCAGTATCTTGACATCAAAGCCGCGCATCCCGACGCCCTATTGTTTTATCGTATGGGCGATTTTTACGAGATGTTTTTTGATGACGCCGTCGATGCTGCTGAGGCTTTGGACATCGCACTGACAAAGCGCGGTAAACACCATGGCACGGACATTCCCATGTGTGGCGTGCCGGTACACGCCGCTGAAGGATACCTTTTGACCCTGATCCGCAAAGGTTTCCGCGTCGCCGTTTGCGAACAAATGGAAAGCCCTGCGGAGGCAAAAAAACGCGGCTCAAAGTCTGTCGTCAAACGGGACGTGGTGAGACTGGTCACGCCCGGAACGTTAACCGAAGACAGCCTGCTCGAAGCGAGACGTCACAATTATCTCGCCGCATACAACCAAGTGAGAGGAGCGGGCGCCCTTGCCTGGGTGGATATCTCAACGGGTGTTTTGCAAGTCGCATCAATTGAAGCACCACAAAACCTTTCGCCAGAATTGGCCCGGATTGCGCCATCTGAGCTAGTTGCTATTCAGGGCCTCGGCAGTGATCTTCGTCAGACCTTGGATGACTTCGGCATCTCGCTGGCCCATCTTGGGGCGGCCGCTTTTGACAGTGCTGGCGCTAAAAGACGACTGAAAAACCTTTATGGTGTCGGAACGCTTGACGCGTTCGGGCAATTCACCCGCCCCGAGCTTGGGGCACTGGGTGCAATCGTCGAGTACCTTGAGATCACGCAAAAGGGCAAATTGCCCCTTCTTCAACCCCCTGTCCGCGAACTGCAGAACCGCAGCATTCAAATCGATGCGGCCACACGGCGAAATCTTGAACTGACCGAAAGCCTGTCCGGAGGGCGAAAGGGGTCTTTGCTGTCTGTTGTGGATCGCACATTGACGGCGGCCGGCGGGCGTTTGCTCGAGCAGCGAATTTCATCCCCATCATGCAATTTAGAGACTATTTTGCAGCGATTGGACGCCATCGAATTTGCGAAGGAAAAGACTGATTGGACCAGTCAGATTTCTGACTTCCTCCGCCAGGTACCAGACATCAATCGAGCCTTGTCACGCCTGTCGATTGATCGCGGGGGGCCTCGCGACCTTGCGGCTATCCGCAATGGACTGGAACACGCGCGATCGATCGCCGGATCTGACGTAACCGAGCGTCCAGAGCTTTTGTCGCGCGCGTTTGACGATCTGAAGGGGCACGAGGACCTGATTGCACTTCTGGATGAAGCACTGGTGGCCGAACCCTCATTATTGGTTCGCGATGGTGGTTTTGTCGCGAGTGGATTTGATACTGAACTGGACGAGGCCCGCACACTGAGGGACGAAGGCCGTGGCGTGATAGCGGGTCTACAGCAGACCTATATCGAAAGAGCGGAAGTCTCTTCGCTAAAGATCAAGCACAACAACGTTCTGGGCTATTTTGTCGAAACGACCGCCACACATGCGGACAAAATGATGTCGCCCCCGCTGTCCGAGCTCTTTATCCACCGCCAGACGACAGCCAACCAGGTCCGTTTTACGACGGTCGAACTATCTCAACTTGAAACACGCATCCAGAATGCCGGTTCGCGGGCGTTGGATATCGAAAAGGCCATCTTTGAAAAGCTGCGATCCGCCGTCTTGGATCAGGCCGCGGCGATCGACCAAACGGCCCGCGCCCTAGCAGAGCTGGACGTGGCCACCGCCCTCGCTCAACTTGCCCTCGCCGAAGATTGGTGTCGGCCAATAGTGGATGATACCAAAGTCTTCGCAATCGCTGACGGTCGCCATCCGGTTGTTGAGGCTGCGCTCAAGCAGCAGGCCGGATCCCCATTCGTTGCCAATGACTGCGACCTCTCTGCTGGGGACGAGACCGCAATTTGGTTGCTGACCGGTCCTAACATGGCGGGCAAGTCCACCTTCCTTCGGCAAAACGCACTAATCGCGATACTCGCGCAGATGGGGAGCTTTGTCCCAGCGCGATCGGCGCATATCGGAATGGTAAGCCAAATCTTCAGCCGTGTTGGTGCTTCGGATGATCTGGCGCGCGGTCGTTCAACATTCATGGTTGAGATGGTCGAAACCGCCGCAATTCTGAATCAGGCAGACGATCGGGCGCTGGTCATTCTTGACGAAATCGGGCGCGGCACGGCGACGTATGATGGGTTGTCCATCGCCTGGGCAACGCTTGAACATCTGCACGACGTGAACAAGTCAAGGGCGTTGTTCGCGACGCACTACCACGAGATGACCGCGCTTGCGGGCAAGCTGGATGGTGTTGAGAACGCGACTGTCGCCGTCAAGGAATGGCAGGGCGAGGTCATCTTTCTGCACGAGGTGAGAAAGGGTGCTGCCGATCGCAGTTATGGGGTTCAGGTTGCGCAACTTGCCGGATTACCCAAAGTCGTTATCGACCGGGCTCGGCAAGTCTTGAACGTTTTGGAAAAGGGGGAGCGAGAAGGCGGAGCAGCCGCGCAAAAGATGCTGATCGATGACCTGCCGCTGTTCTCAACCCAACTCCGTGAGACGACAAATGCGCAAGCGCAATCACCGGCACTCGATTTGCTAGAGACGATCCACCCGGACGAGCTATCGCCCAAGGCTGCACTCGATCTGATTTACCAACTCAAGGAAGCCGCGCGTTAAGCGCCCAGATTCGATGAAACGCCGACCTGCGCCGGACGCAGTAGACGATCAAACAGCATGAAACCTTCGGCAGCGACCTGGATGATTTCGCCTGACTGTGTTCCCGGGACAGGTGCTTCGAACATTG
>JBCAZO010000375.1:0-3165 GCA_038532975.1 Pseudomonadota bacterium | reverse complement strand
ACGCCATCGGGTGTCTCGGCCAGTTGCCGCAGGAAGCGTCCCGGTGTCTCGAACGCCCGATGCACATTCCACAGCGCACAGGCCCCGCCGAAGCGGGCAAATTGCAGCCGTGTGGCAGAGTGCCGCTTGGTGATCGTGCCTGCCTGATCTACGCGCACGAAGAAAAACGGCACACCTTTGGCCCCGGGACGCTGCATGGTGGAGAGGCGGTGGCAAACCTGTTCAATCGACGCGCCAAACCGCGTGGCCAAAACCTCCAGGTCATGCCGATGTGTCTGAGCGGCCTGCAAGAAGGCGCCATAGGGCATGAGTGCGGCTCCGGCGAAGTAATTCGCCAGCCCGATTTTGGCGATGGAGCGCGCGGCCTCGGTCTGAAACCGGGCGAGATCGAGCGTGGCCTCCAGCAACTTGTCCTGCGTTATCAGGGCCAGTTGCAGCAAAAGCTGAAAGGTCCGCGTCTCGGGTTCGGCCAAGGTTGAGAGATAGAGTATCCCTTCGGCGGCATCAAAGCGGCGCAGGTGTGGTCCCTCGCTACTGGCGATTTTGATGCCAAGCTCGGCCAGCCGCGCCTCGGCCAGATCGCGGATCTGCCGGGGGTCGTCCGTGCCAGAGGCAAAATGTTCGGCCGCGCGGTCCACCGCGTCGATGTAATTGTCGCAATAATGAAAGAAATCGCGCACCTCGTCCCAGGGGCTGGTCTGAATGCGCGCGTCTTCGCGGCCCAAAGCTTCATCCAAGCTGGCCAGCCGTTCATGCGTTTCACGGTAGGCGCGGTGGAGTTCGAGAAAGGCGCGCGCCAGAGAAGGCGCGTTGGAGGCCGTCAGGCGCAGATCGCTCAAAGGCGGCATGTCATCGGCAAAGACCGGATCGGCCAGCGCCTCGCGCATATCACTGACAAGGCGCTCGGAATCCGCGCTGCTGAGCTCGGTGACGTCGAATCCAAACTCCTGTGCCAGCGCCAGAACCACAGTGGTGCTGATCGGGCGCTTGTTGTTTTCCATCTGGTTCAGATAGGGCAGGGACACCCCAAGCTTTTCGGCAAAGTCTTTTTGGGTCAGGGTCAACGTCCGGCGCATCTCGCGCAGTTTGACGCCTGCATAGATTTTTTGCGCGCGCATCGGGCAAGCCTCATTTGCAAATATGCGAAGGTCATTTTGCAAACCCAGCCCGAGGACGCAAGCCCGTGTTGGATCAGCGTGTCACTCTGGCACCGTCGCGAAAGACCTGACGCCATTCGAGGATTGTGCAGGTTTTGCGAAGCCCTGTTGGATAGAAAGGGTCGGCGCGCACAAGTGCTTCCACGTCGGCGGCGTCCTCGGCAACAACACTCCACATTCCACCGCGTCCATCTCCGCCCGAGGTAAACAGGGGACCAGCGGCGGTGATCTTGTCCGCATTGGCGGTCAGGAAAGCGAGGTGATCGGCCATATGCGCCTGACGCAGATGCTCTTTTCCGTCGGCGTCTTCGAAGAGAACGATAAAGGTCATCAGCAACTCCTTGTTTGACCGATGCATTGTGGAACGC
This sequence comes from Pseudomonadota bacterium, assembly GCA_038532975.1. Lineage (GTDB taxonomy): Bacteria > Pseudomonadota > Alphaproteobacteria > Rhodobacterales > Rhodobacteraceae > Roseovarius. The sequence goes on along the minus strand of JBCAZO010000375.1, from coordinate 1,640 downwards.
GGCGCAGGTGCAGCACAGACTGGAAATTTGCCTTTTTACGATGCAAAACTGCAGCAAGATGACGTGGGATGATCTGAAATACATTCTGGCGCTGATGCGCGGCGGCAGTCTTGGCAAAGCGGCGCGCCAGCTCAATGTGGACAAGACCACTGTATCAAGGCGCGTGGCCGCATTGGAGGACGCGCTTGGCGTCTCTTTGGTCGAGCGTGGCGGCCATGGTCAAATGCGCCTGACCCAGGCAGGTCGCAAGGTCGCGGGTCAGGCGGAGGCCATGGAAGATGTGGAGCGTCGCATTCGTGCTGACCTTGGCGCGCAGCCAGATGGGCTTGCGGGGCGCGTGCGTATTTCCACGGTGCCTATCCTGGCGCATCATGTATTGCTCACGCAACTCGGCGCGCTCAAGGATCTCGCGCCGGGTTTGAAGATCGAACTTTTGGCAGAGGCGCGGGATACAGATATTCTGGAGGGTGAGGCCGATATTGCTATGCGCCTGGCGCGTCCAAGAACCGGCGGGCAGGGTGTGTTGACGCGGAAAATCGGTGTCTTGTCCTATGGATGTTACGCGGCAAGCATGGCGGGTGGTGATCTGCCTTGGATCGGGTTTGAACCAAACATGCAGCATCTGGAGATTGCGCAAGCGATCGAAACTCTGGCCAGCGCGCCCGGGTCACGGCGTGCAGGTCTCTCGGTGAACGACGCCGAAGGTCTGTTGCGTGCGGTTCAGGCCGGGCTTGGGATGTCCCTCTTGCCACGGATCATTGCGGACGCGATGCCCGGGCTTCGATGCTTGGACGTGGATGCGACCCGCATCCCGAAGCGAGAGATTTGGGTGCTCACACGCCGCGATCACGCCGGGCTTGATCGGATCAAGGTGGTTCACTCCTGGTTGCACGGGATTTTCAACGCGGTGTAAGCGCCAGCCGCTTTTCCCGCCAGATCACAAAGCTGATCGCCACCACTCCCGCAGCGGACGTGCCGAACATGATCCAAAGCAAGGGGAAGGCCCCTGTGTCGGGGGCCAAGAGCGCGCCCGCCAAAGCCGAGAGCGCCGCGCCGCCGCCAATCATCAAGGCCCCGGCCAGACCACTTGCGGTTCCAGCAAGGTGAGGCCGCACCGACAATGCACCCGCCGTGGCGTTGGGAATGGTCATGCCGTTGCCGAGCCCCATGAGGGTCATGAGGCCAAAGAAGCTAGCTGCGCTGCCGATCCCTGCGTAGAACAGCAAGAGGTTGAGGGCGATGCCACCTGTCGTCACCAGCGTGCCCCAAAGCACCATGCGGTTGACACCGACACGCACCGAAAAGCGCCCCGAGGCGAAATTGCCAAGAAAATAGCCGATGGCCGGTGCGCCGAAGAAGAGGCCAAGCTCGGCTGGGGTAAGGCCAAACACCTTGTCCCCGACGAAGGGCGCGCCCCCAAGATAGGCAAAGAAAGAGCCGGAGGTGAGCGCCGAAGCCAAGGCATAGCCCCAAAAGCGGGGAGACGCGAAAAGGGCAGGGTATTCTGTGAGTTGCTGGGCGAAGCTGCGTCCTTGCATGGGCGCCGTCGTCACCTGGCTGGCCTGGTCCGATCTGGGCGAAACGGCACCCTTGCAAGGACGCAGCTTCGCCCAGCAACTCACAGAATACCCTGCCCTTTT
>JBCAZO010000374.1:0-3166 GCA_038532975.1 Pseudomonadota bacterium | reverse complement strand
CGAGACCCATCAGATTTGAGGTTGTGACATGGCTGTCCAACAGAACAAAGTATCTAAATCGCGTCGCAACAACCGCCGGGCGCATGACGCTCTGGTCGCGGCCAACCCCAATGAATGCCCGAACTGCGGTGAGCTTAAACGCCCGCATCATGTTTGTGCGGCGTGCGGCCACTATGCAGACCGCGAAATTGTCTCGATGGTTGACGAGGTCGATCTGGAAGACGACGCAGCCTAACACGGCTGAGGGGCGCGTCCGATGAGTTCATCCACGGACCCTTCCAAAGCGCAGAACGCACGCGTTCTCATTTCGGTTGACGCCATGGGCGGAGATCTTGGACCGGCGGCTGTGGTCGCCGGTATTTCTTATTCTGCGAAAATCAATCCCGAAATCGGCTTCATTCTGCACGGTGACGCGGACCAGCTCAAACCCTTGGTGGCCAAGCGCAAGACGCTGACAGGCCGTTGCGAGATTCGCGACGCCAAAGACGTCATTCAAATGGAAGACAAGCCGAGCCAGGCCATTCGCAACGGGCGTGACAGCTCGATGTGGTCGGCCATTGAGTGCGTGCGCAATGGTGAGGCATCAGTTTGCGTCTCTTGCGGCAACACCGGGGCGCTTTTGCTGATGTCGGTCGTGCGGCTGCGCAAACTTTCCGGCATTTATCGCCCGGCCATCGCGGTGCTCTGGCCGTCTGCCAATCCACAGGGTTTTAACATCATGCTCGATGGCGGTGCGGATATCCGCGCCGATGCCAAGGACCTGATGCAATACGCGCTTATGGGCACATCCTATGCGCGCAACGGGTTTGGTTTGGATAAACCCCGTGTGGGTCTGCTGAATGTGGGCACCGAAGAACATAAAGGCCGCGCCGAGTTGAAAGAGGCGTATGATCTTATCGCCAGCAACTCCAAGATTGGCGATTTTGAGTTTATCGGCTTTGTCGAAGGGCGCGATCTGCCGGGCACTGTATGTGATGTGATCGTCACCGATGGGTTCACGGGCAATGTCGCGCTCAAGACCGGTGAAGGCACGGCGAAAATGATCAGTGATCTGTTGCGCGATGCGTTTGCCTACACGCCATTGTCGCGCCTTGCATCTCTTCTGGCCCTGACGTCGCTGCGGCGCTTGCGCAAACGCATTGACCCAAGACGGTCAAATGGCGGTGTATTTTTGGGCCTGAATGGCACAGTCGTAAAATCCCACGGCGCAGCAGATGCCACGGGTGTGTCAGCGGCGGTCAAACTGGCCTTTGACCTTGCCCAGAAAGGTTTCAGCGAAAAACTAGCGGCGCGGGTTGCATCCGCCTCGCTGACTGAACAGGATGGCGAAACCGACGACTCAGACAACGGTGATCCTGAATGACATTACGCGCCGTTGTAAAAGGTGTTGGGCACTACCTTCCCGAACGGATCATGGAAAATTCAGAGTTTGAAAAAACCCTGGACACCAGTGATGAGTGGATTCGCACACGTTCCGGTATCGAACGACGTCATATTGCGGCCGAGGGAGAAACCACATCCGACCTCGCCGTGCGTGCGGCGCAAAAGGCGCTTGAGGATGCCGGTTTAACAGCCGACGATATTGATGGTCTTCTTGTGGCAACATCCACACCTGACCTGACGTTTCCGTCCGTGGCCACGATGGTCCAGAACGAACTCGGCATGACCCGTGGCTTTGGATTTGACGTCCAGGCCGTATGCGCGGGGTTCATCTATGCGCTGGCCAATGCCAACGCCCTGATCGTATCGGGCCAGGCAAAGACACTTCTGGTGATTGGCGCAGAAACCTTCAGCCGCATCATGGATTGGACGGACCGGTCGACCTGTGTTCTCTTTGGCGATGGCGCAGGCGCGCTTGTTCTGACCGCCGAAGAAGGCAAAGGCTCTACCGATGATCGCGGCATCCTGGCCTGTGACCTCAACTCCGATGGACGCTATCGCGACATGCTCTATGTCGATGGCGGCGTGTCAACCACGGGAACCTCGGGTAAATTGCGGATGCAGGGCAATCCGCTTTTCCGTCAAGCCGTGGAAAAACTGACCTGGACGGCCGAAGCAGCCTTGGCCAAAGCCGGTCTTGAAGACGACGATCTGGACTGGATTGTCCCGCATCAGGCCAATATCCGCATTATTCAGGGCACCGCCAAAAAGATGGGCATCCCGATGGAGCGCGTGATTGTCACGGTGCAGGATCACGGCAATACGTCTGCTGCATCGATTCCCCTGGCCATGGCCGTGGGCGTGGCAGAGGGTAAAATTAAAAAGGGCGACCTTCTGGTTTCCGAGGCAATCGGCGGCGGATTGGCCTGGGGATCGGTGGTCCTGCGCTGGTAAATCGCAAAATCTGAGCGCAAAACCCGCTTAAACTCAATCTGCCAAGTCATTGACATTGACTCGGAAAATCCCTTCCCCCTAAAGTCGCAGGATAAAACAGAGGGGATGTGATGGGCGATAAGACTTTGACACGCATGGATCTGAGCGAAGCTGTATTTCGTGAGGTGGGGTTATCCCGCAACGAATCTGCAGATCTCGTTGAGAGCGTACTGAACCATATGTCCGACGCATTGGTGCGCGGAGAACAGGTTAAAATCTCGTCATTTGGAACATTTTCAGTGCGGGACAAATCCGCCCGGATCGGGCGCAACCCGAAAACCGGTGAAGAAGTGCCGATCAACCCGCGGCGTGTGCTGACGTTTCGTCCGTCGCATCTTATGAAAGACCGGGTCGCGGCGGGCAACAAAAGCTAGGGCAAAACGCTTATGGCAAAATCCGCCGATGCGTTCCGAACCATAAGCGAGGTGGCTGAGTGGTTGGAAACCCCGGCTCATGTGCTGCGGTTTTGGGAAAGCAAGTTCAGCCAGGTGAAACCCGTCAAGCGCGCGGGGGGCCGTCGGTATTACAGACCGGCGGATATGAAGCTTTTGGGTGGCATCAAAAAGCTGTTGCACGACGATGGAATGACCATCAAAGGTGTGCAAAAACTCCTTCGCGAACAAGGCGTTGCGCATGTGGCGTCGCTTTCGATGCCATTGGGCGATGCGGCAGATGATATTGTTGTGGAAGCGTCTGCAGTAGCCGACAAACCAGATGATAAACCTGCAAAAGCACCGGATCCCTCAAAAGCCGAAGAACCTGCCAAGGAAAAAGCCCCTGAACCGCAGACACC
>JBCAZO010000373.1:0-3167 GCA_038532975.1 Pseudomonadota bacterium | reverse complement strand
AAATCCTGTCACGGCTATCCGGCGAACTGGCGCAATCGGCTGCTGCCATTGAGGCAGAGATTTACGAAATGGCCGGCGAGAAATTCAACATCGGTTCACCGCGCCAACTGGGAGAAATCCTATTCGGCAAGCTCGACAATTTTGCCCTCCTGTCGATCCCGATGTTCATCATCATGGGCGCGTCGATTGCATCCACGAGGGCAGGTGCGGATCTGTACGAAGCCTTGGAGCGCTGGCTGACCCGCGTCCCCGGAGGACTGGTGGTTTCGAACCTTGGGGCCTGCGCGCTCTTCTCGGCCATGTCGGGGTCATCACCGGCAACATGTGCGGCCATCGGCAAAATGGGCATCCCCGAGATGCGCAAACGTGGCTACCCCGATGCGGTGGCCGCTGGCTCCATCGCAGCCGGTGGTACGCTGGGCATCCTCATTCCACCTTCCGTGACCATGATCGTTTACGGCATCGCCACCGAGACCTCGATCGGGCGATTGTTTTTGGCCGGCGTGTTCCCCGGCCTGCTTCTGGTTGGGCTCTTCATGGCGTGGTCGCTCTATTCGACCTGGCGGTCCGGTGACGCCACTGTGCTCAGCTCCGGCAGCTATACGTGGCGCGAAAAGCTCGAAATCCTGCCCCGTGTTCTGCCCTTCCTCGGCATTATCCTCGGTGTCTTGTATGCCATGTATGGCGGCATCGCGACGCCGTCTGAAACGGCCGCAGTGGGCGCATTGATGTGCCTTCTCATTGCGATGATCATCTACAAGCTTTGGAATCCACGCGACCTCTGGGTTGTTTTGCGCGACAGCACCAAGGAATCTGTGATGATCCTCTTCATCATCGCGGCGGCGGGTGTCTTCAGTTACATGCTCTCATCACTCTTCATCACCCAGGCTATCGCCGAATGGATTGGCACACTCGACGTCAACCGCTGGGTTTTGATGGGCGCGATCAATGTCTTCCTGCTAATCGCCGGTTTCTTCCTGCCGCCCGTCGCAGTGATCCTGATGGCGGCCCCCATCCTGCTTCCAATCATCACCACCGCCGGGTTTGATCCGATCTGGTTTGCCGTGGTGCTGACAATCAACATGGAAATCGGCCTGATCTCGCCGCCGGTGGGCCTCAACCTCTATGTCATCAACGGCATCGCGCCCGATATCTCGCTCAAAACCATCCTCAAAGGGTCTCTCCCTTTCGTCGCCTGCATGATCATCGCGATCATCCTCTTGTGCCTGTTCCCTGGCATCGCCACATGGTTGCCAGATGCCGTGATGGGAGCCACAAGATGACAATGCTCGCCGATCTATTGTCGACGGTCTTCGACCGGAGGGTGAAATTCGCAAACCTGTTTTCCGATGATGCGCGCAGCACCGAAGACCTGGCCGCCGCCCTTGTCAGTGCAAGTGGCGAAGGCGAAGGGCGTGCCCTGGGGCAATTGATCCTGACGCGCTTTGCTGAGATGGACGACGATGGAAAGCGCGCGTTCTTCCGCCACGTGGCCGAAGAGATGAATATCGATCCAGAAACCGTGCGCGGGGCGTTGTCGACTTACGAGGCTGATCCAGGCAAAGCGAGCTATAAAAGCTTTCTGTTGGCCGCCGAGCCGCAGCGACAGGAACTCATTCGCCGTCTCAACATGGTGCCCAATGCCACGGGGCAACTGGTCAACATGCGTGCGGACCTGTTGCGCCTGTCAGAGGGCGATCCGTCGCTGGAAGCGCTCGATATCGATTTCCGTCATCTCTTTGCGTCCTGGTTCAACCGCGGCTTTCTGGTGCTGCGCCCGATCAACTGGCAAAGCCCGGCGCATATTCTGGAAAAGATCATCGCCTACGAAGCGGTCCATGCCATCGACAGTTGGGAGGACCTGCGCCGCCGTCTTGAGCCTGCTGACCGGCGCTGTTTCGCATTCTTCCATCCCGCCATGCCCGATGAGCCGCTGATCTTTGTAGAAGTGGCTTTGACGTTGGGTATTCCGGGATCAGTTCAGAACCTGCTGTCCGAAGAGCGCGCGGGCATTCTGGCCGATGATGCCGACACGGCGGTGTTCTACTCGATCTCCAACTGTCAGGCCGGGCTTGCGGGAATTTCCTTTGGCAATTCGTTGATCAAGCAAGTGGCCGCCGATTTGTCGCTTGAGCTGCCCGGGTTGAAGACCTTTGTCACGCTGTCCCCAATCCCTGGCTTCGCCCGCTGGCTGAGTGACACCCTGCCAGAGGCAGATCCGGAAGATCACGACCTGATGCGCGCAATGGCGGCGCATTACCTTGTGGCGGCCAAACGGCCGGACGACACACCGCTTGATCCTGTCGCGCGGTTCCACTTGGGCAACGGGGCACAGGTCCAGATGGTGCATGCCCAGGCCGATGTCTCGGAGAAAGGCTTGCAACAGTCCCATGGCGTGATGGTCAACTACCTCTACGATCTCGCAAAAGTGGCGCAAAACCACGAACAATTTGCCGTGCAGAACAAGATTGCCATGTCCTCGGAAATCCGCTCACTCAGCCAATCCGGGGCAAAAGCCCTCAAGCAGGGGAGCAGTCGATGACAAACCCCCTTTATGATGAGCTCTTCGGCAAACATGCCGGGCAAAACACGCCATTCCTTATCCTACCGGATGGAACGGTCTGGACGCATAAGGCGTTTCTGGCGAAAGCCGCGAAATACGCCCGTGTTCTGAAAGAAACCGGACTTGAGACAGGCGACCGTGTTGCTGTGCAAGTTGAAAAATCCCCCGATGCGCTGGCACTCTATGCGGCTTGCGTGCAGGCCGGGCTGGTCTTTTTACCTTTGAACACGGCCTACACGGTCGATGAACTCAGCTATTTCATCGACAACAGCGGCGCGCGCGCGGTGATCTGTGATCCGGCACGGCGAGAGGACCTGAAACGAGTTGCAGTACCTTTGGGTGCCAAGCTTGAAACGCTGGATGGTGCAGGGCAGGGCAGCCTGCCAGATAAGGCAAAGGATAAACCAGACACGTTCGAAACCGTCGCACGCGTCCAAGGCGATCTTGCCGCCTTTCTCTACACCTCTGGCACAACGGGCCGCTCAAAAGGAGCAATGCTGACGCAAGCCAACTTGCTGTCCAATGCACGCACTTTGGCCGAGCAGTGGCGTTTCACCGACAAGGACGTGCTGCTACACGCATTGCCGATCTTTCACACCCATGG
>JBCAZO010000372.1:0-3189 GCA_038532975.1 Pseudomonadota bacterium | reverse complement strand
GTCACCTTCCAAAGCCAACGTATCTGCATCCTTTTCTGGTGCTGCAGGTTTTTTGGCTATAGGCGCGGAGTTTTCTGAACTGCTTGATTTAACTAGTTTTTCTGTATCCCGAACCGATAGACCTTTTTTAATGATCTGCTTGGCCAAAGCAACAGGATCCTCGGCGGTAACCAGCGCTCTCGCGTGGCCAGCGGATAGAGAGCCATCTCTAAGAAAGCCCTGCACCTCTGTCGGCAAATTCAACAAACGCATCAGGTTTGCGATATGACTGCGGCTCTTTCCAAGTGCGGTCGCTAACTTTTCCTGCGTATGGCCAAAGCGCTCCATCAACTGGCTATAACCCGCTGCTTCTTCAATTGGATTCAAATCGGCGCGCTGGATATTCTCAATGATCGCGACTTCAAGAACTTCGGTATCATCAAATTCCCGCACCAGAACGGGCACTTCATGCAATTGTGCCATCTGCGCCGCACGCCAGCGCCGCTCCCCCGCTACAATCTCATAACGATCTGCAGAACGAGGACTCCGCCGAACAATCAGAGGTTGAATAATGCCTTTTGCTCCAATCGATGCCGCTAGATCTTCCAAAGGCTCTTTTTCGAAATCACGACGCGGCTGATCCGGATTGGGCTCAATGCTTTCAATCGGCAAGGTGCGGTCAGCATCCTTCAAACGCTCTGCGGATGTTCCAGGATTTTCGGCCACATCAGCCATCAACGCAGAAAGGCCGCGCCCAAGTCCTCTTTTAGATTTCTTCTCTGCCATGACACTTCCCTGCTCTTAAGCTGCCTTGAGTGTATTATTCTTCATCAATTCCTTCGCCAAATCGCGATATGCCGATGCGCCTTTTGAATTTGGATCATAAGACAAAACGGGAACCGCAAACGATGGTGCCTCACTTACACGAACATTCCGTGGAATACGTGTTTTGAAAACAAGGTCGCCCAGATTATCACGAGCATCCTGTTCCACTTGCGAAGAAAGATTGTTGCGGCCGTCAAACATTGTCAGGACAATTCCCTCAATCCTGAGCTCAGGATTGGCCGTCTGGCGCACTTCCCGAACGCTAAGCATTAATTGAGACAAGCCTTCCAATGCAAAAAACTCGGATTGCAATGGGACCAAAACGGAATGTGCCGCAACCATCGCATTGACCGTCAAGAGATTCAGAGACGGAGGGCAATCAATCAAGATGAAGTCGAACGCAAACCCTTCCATCGCCGGCTGACGTAGCGCGTCATGCAACAAGAAACTCCGTTTTTCGTTTGCGATCAGTTCCATGTCAGCAGAACTAAGATCAACGGTTGCCGGGATGATCTTCAATCCGCGCTGAGAGGTATCCAAAATAACCTTCTTTAGCTCAATCTCTTCAAGAAGCAGCTCATAGGTCGTGTAGGTCCTGTCATCAGGCTCAATCCCAAGCCCGGTCGATGCGTTACCCTGTGGGTCAAGATCGACAATAAGGACACGTCGTCCCAACTCTGCAAGCGCAGCGCCCAGATTTATAGTCGTGGTTGTTTTTCCAACGCCGCCTTTTTGATTGGCGATTGCAACAATTTTAGGATTATGGGAACGCATCGGATCAGACACGGTGTACTCCTGAAGCGCAAAGAATGACTGAACCTTCGCTCGTCTTGCTTTTAACAATTTGATATTCGAAGTTCCACTTCGATTGTGCCGTTTCCACTTCAGATCGCCAATTTTTTCCTTTCATAAAAAGAAGCCTGGAACCGCGGGATAAATGTCTTTTCGATAAACCCAAAAGAGTACTCAAATCCGCCAGCGCACGTGCAGAAATGACATCTGCATCGAGCGGATCAAGGTTTTCAATTCTTTCATTTTTAATTTGGACCGCCAAGCCCAGCTCACGCGAAGCATTTTGGAGGAAAGCACATTTGCGAGTGTCGCTTTCCACAAGGGTGACTTGAAACGGCGTCTCTTCCTCTTGCGCAAGAACCGAAATTACCAAACCAGGAAAACCTCCACCTGAGCCTAAATCAACCCAACTTCGAATGGGTCGCTGTGGAATTTCGAAAATCTGCGCAGAATCAAGAATATGTCGCGTCCAAAGGGTATCAATCGTGGATTTTGAGACGAGGTTGACCTTTGGATTCCACTTAATCAAAAGCTGAGCATACCGCTCCAGACGCTCCATTGTTTCACGTGAAACATCCGGAAACCAATCAGGCGTCACGCGCTTTTGTTCCGCTTGTCCTGACGCAGCTTCGCCAACAATAACGTCAAAGCAGCAGGCGTCATCCCATCAATTCTTGAAGCTTGCGCAAGATTCTCGGGCCGAGACTTAGAGAGCTTTGATTTGAGTTCGTTTGAAAGTCCATGAATTGTGGAATATTCAAAATCCCCAGGGATCGATTGCGCCTCATCACGCTTCATTTGTTCAACATCTTGTTTTTGCCGCGCAATGTAGTTGGCATAAAGCGCGTCCTTTTCCAGCTGAGCCTGACTTTCAGGATCAATTGATGCAAAAGCCTCTTCAAGTTCTATCAGCTTAGAAAAATCTACATCTGGATAGGACAAAAGCTGAAATGCAGATCGTCGAGATCCATCTTGGTTTACTGAAATACCATTTTCGTTAAGCTGCCTTGGAGTATACGAGGTTCTTTCCAGCATTGAACGGCCCGACTGAAGCCGTTCCAGTTTGTCTTCGAAGACTTTTCTTCGATTTTCTCCAACACAACCCAGATCAATGCCCACAGGTGTCAGACGTTGATCTGCATTGTCCGCACGTAAGGAAAGCCGAAACTCTGCGCGAGATGTGAACATCCGGTAAGGTTCAGAAACGCCTTTGGTCGTCAAATCATCAATCATGACACCAATATAGCTATTCATCCGACTAAAACTTACCGGCTCTCTCCCCAATGCATCGAGAGCACCGTTCAGTCCCGCAACAAGCCCTTGCGCTGCAGCCTCTTCATATCCGGTTGTCCCATTTATTTGCCCAGCGAGATAAAGCCCTGGAACCGAAGAAACAACGAGCGTTGAATCTAGTGCTCTTGGATCGACGTAGTCATACTCAATTGCATAGCCAGGCTGCAGTATCTTGGCGTTTTCCAATCCAGCAATCGAATGAACATATTCGATCTGAACATCTTCAGGCAAAGACGTAGATATTCCATTTGGATAAATCACATTGTCCGAAAGATTTTCTTGGAGCCTGAAAGTCTTTCG
>JBCAZO010000371.1:0-3191 GCA_038532975.1 Pseudomonadota bacterium | reverse complement strand
GTGAATATCGGCCACCAAGGGGGCCGTTGATCCCATAATGGCATCCGTCGACAGCGCTCCGGTGACTACGGTGGATTGCAGGTTTGTCCAGGCATTCCAAAGCCCAACCAAGGCACAGGCCGTCGAGAATTGCGTGCCGTTGATCAGCGCCAGACCTTCCTTTGGACCAAGGATCACTGGCGACAGACCCGCGGCTTGCAGCGCGGTGTTCCCGGACATGACTTCGCCCTGATATACGGCCTCGCCCTCGCCGATCATGACCGCCGCCATATGCGCCAGCGGGGCCAGATCACCAGATGCGCCGACAGAGCCTTTCACCGGCACAACCGGCGTAACGCCTTGTGTCAGCATATCTTCAATCAGCTTGATGATATCCCATCGCACACCGGACGCCCCTCGCCCTAGTGAGATCAGCTTGAGTACCATCATCAACCGGGTCGTATCGGTATCAAGTGCCTCTCCGACACCGCAGCAATGCGATAGGATCAGGTTACGCTGAAGCTGCGCAGTTTGATTGGGCGGGATTTTCACACTGGCCAATTTTCCGAAACCGGTGTTCACGCCGTAGACCGCTTCTTCGCTTTCAGCCGCTTTGTGCACGACCGCTGCCGCGGCCTGAACGGGTTCCCAGCATGACGTATCGAGGCATGCGTCGTGACCCTCGCGCCAAATGCGTTCCAGTTGGGCTAAGTTTACGGCCCCGGGGTGAAGCACTTGTGTCATGCGTCCCCTCCGAAAATACGACAGACCAAGGGATTGAAACCAATCCGATAGGAAAGCTCGGCAGGGTGCTCGACGTCCCAGAGCGCCAAATCTGCGCGCAGGCCGGGCCGCAATGCGCCGCAGTCGGTCAGCCCGAGCGCTTGGGCTGCATGCGATGTGACCCCAAGAAAGGCCTCTTCCGGTGTCATCCCAAAGAATGTGCAGCCCATGTTCATGGTCAAAAGCAGAGACGTCATGGGCGAAGAGCCCGGATTGCAATCGGTGGCCAGAGCCATCGGCACGCCGTGCTTGCGAAACGCCTCAACAGGGGGCTTTTGCGTTTCCTTCAACGTGTAGTAGGCTCCTGGCAAGAGCACAGCGACACTGCCGGAATTGGCCATAGCTTTGGCATCTTCCTCGGTCGCGTATTCCACGTGATCGGCAGACAGTGCTCCATACTTCGCTGCGAGTTGTGTGCCGCCGATATTGGAGAGCTGTTCGGCATGCAGTTTAACGGGCAAGCCAAGCGCCTTGGCACGTTCAAACACCGGCTCCAGCTCTTCTGCTGTGAACGCAATGCCTTCGCAAAACCCGTCAACCGCATCAACAAGGCCTTGCTGGTGAGCTTGCTCAAGCGCGGGAAGACACACGCCAGATATGTAGTCGGCAGATTTGCCCGCATACTCGGGCGGCACGGCGTGCGCGCCCAGAAACGTGGTCTTCACACGGACCAGGCGCTGCTGACCAATCTGTCTCGCGACACGCAGCATTTTCAGTTCGGTCTCAATATCAAGCCCATAGCCGGACTTGATCTCGATCGCGCAGACGCCTTCGGCAATCATTGCGTCCACACGTTTCAAAGCATCGACCAAGAGTGTGTCTTCTGATGCAGCTCGCGTGGCCGTGACAGTAGAGACAATCCCGCCCCCAGCCTTTGCAACCTCTTCGTAGGTCGCCCCGTTGAGGCGCATCTCGAACTCGCCCGCCCTGTGTCCACCAAAAACAACATGCGTGTGGCAATCGATCAGACCGGGTGTGATCAGTCGGCCTTCCGCATCCTCGGAGGGAGTATTTTTCGCCTCTGCTGGCACGTCTGCGTTCGGGCCGATCCACCGGATCACGCCGTCTTGCACCCAGATCGCCGCATGGGTCATCAACCCGTAGGGCGTGTTTGCGGCGGTGCCCGCCAATGTTGCATTGCGCAGCAGCATGACAGCAATTCTTTCTTGATCTGAACTCCGTGCCGTTATTATGTATAGACATAATAATGAAGGATGCAAGCATGACAATTGTCTGGGCACAGCAGGCGCTTTTACCGGATGGATGGGCGAAAGATGTGTCCGTTCGCATTGATGCCGATGGTCGTATCGCGTCTGTGACGCCGTCATCTGAACCGCAGGGCCAGCGCATGGGCCTCTTGCTTCCCGCGCCAGTCAATGCGCATTCCCATGCGTTTCAACGTGCCATGGCCGGATTGACCGAGCGGCGCGGTCCAGATGGAACTGATAGCTTCTGGACCTGGCGACAACTGATGTATCGGTTTCTCGATCGCCTGACGCCGAACCATGTCGAGGCCATAGCCGCCCTGGTGCAGATGGAAATGCTTGAGGCAGGCTTTGCCACGAATGTTGAGTTTCATTATCTGCACCACACGCCAGATGGCACGCCCTATGTGCATCTGCCGGAAATGGCGGAACGCATTGCCGCTGCAGCGGACGCAACTGGTATAGGGTTAACGCTGTTGCCGGTGCATTATCAGTTTGGGGGCTGTGATGGCCGTGAACTTGGGTCAGGGCAAGTTCGTTTTGGCAATGATCCTGATCGCTACGCGCGTCTGGTGGAAGAGTGTCTTGCAATCGTCAAACGCTTACCTGGCGATACAGCACTCGGTGTCGCGCCGCATAGCTTGCGCGCTGTTTCGCGGGAAGACGTATTGCGTGCCCCTGATCTTTTACCTGACGGACCGGTTCACATGCACCTCGCCGAGCAGGTCGCGGAAGTGGAAGAAGTAAAGGCCGCTTATGGCGCGCGTCCGGTGGAATGGCTCTTGGACAATGCTGATCTTTCGGGTCGCTGGTGCCTTATCCACTGCACACAAATGCAGCCGAAAGAGACTATGAGGCTGGCCGGGACCAGCGCGGTCGCCGGTCTTTGCCCGATCACTGAAGCCAGCCTTGGGGACGGGATATTCGACGGCGTGCGTTGGATGCAGGCAGGCGGACAGATAGCGGTTGGATCGGATTCGAACATCCGGATATCGCTCTGCGAAGAACTGCGTCAGTTGGAGTACTCTCAACGTCTGCGCGATAGGTCTCGCGCGGCGCTTGCTACGGGCGAGTATTCGACCGGTCGGGCCATGTTTGAATCCATTTGTCGGGGCGGCGCGAGGGCTGCAGGGCGCAAGACCGGGCGCATAGAAAACGGCGCTTGGGCGGACCTGCTCGCCTTGGACATGGGTCACATCGATCTAGCTGAGCTGGATGGCGACA
>JBCAZO010000370.1:0-3195 GCA_038532975.1 Pseudomonadota bacterium | reverse complement strand
GCCATGCAGGCGCGGACATCATGCTGTTGCCCAAGGTAAACAATTATTCGGATGTGGACAGCCTGGCGGATATGGTCGGGCCGGACATGCCGATCTGGACGATGATGGAAACCCCGGCGAGTGTGTTCAATGCCCGCGAAATCGCGGCGCATCGTCAAGTCACTGGTCTGATCACCGGGACCAATGACCTTACCAAGGAACTCGGTTGCCGCTACCGGCCGGACCGCATGCCTCTTTTGTCATCTTTGCAGATGATCGTGATGGCCGCACGTGCTGCGCGCGGTGTCGTGGCCATCGACGGGGTCTATAACCGGTTTCGCGATGGTGATGGGCTGAAGGCCGAATGCGAACAGGGTCGTGATCTTGGATTTGATGGCAAAACGCTCATTCACCCTGCTCAGATTGAAGTAACCAACACCGCATTTGCGCCGACACAATCGGAAATTGACCTCGCCAAGCGCCAGATCGAGGCATTCCAGGAAAGCCAGCGGCAGGGTCAGGGCGTAGCTGTCGTTGATGGTCAGATCGTTGAGAACCTTCATGTTGTGGCGGCCCAGCGCATTCTAGCCAAATCCGAGGCAATTGCCGAGATGGCAGCGGAGTAAACAACATGGTCTATCTAATCCTTGGTCTCCTACTGTGGAGTGGTGCGCACCTCCTGAAACGCCTGGCACCGGGCGTGCGCGCAGCTTTGGGTGAAGGATCAGGCAAAGGGATCCTTGCCGTGGTTTTGCTCATCAGCATTTGGCTCATGAGCAAAGGCTATGGCATGGCAGATGGTGCAGTCTTTTGGGGCCGAAGCCCCGCGCTTGTCGGCATAAACAATCTATTGATGTTACTTTCGGTCTACATGTTCGCGGCGGCTGGTATGAAAACGGCTTTGGCACGCCGGATGCGGCATCCTATGCTGGGCGCGGTCAAAGTTTGGGCCTTGGCGCATATTCTTGTGAATGGGGACATCCCGTCCTTCATCCTCTTTGGCGGCCTGCTGGCCTGGGCGGTGGTGCAGATGATTGTTATCAACAAAGCGCAACCTGAATGGACCCGGCCTGACCCCGCACCGCAAAGCAAAGAACTGATGGCGTTAGGCGGTACGGTTGTGATCTTTGCCGTGATTGCGGGCATTCACACCTGGCTCGGCTATCCAGTGTTTGGGTGATGATATGAAACTCTATAGATTCCTATCCGCCGATGACACATCCGCTTTTTGCCACAAGGTCACAGAAGCCTTGAACAACGGGTGGGACCTTTATGGAAATCCCACATATGCTTTTGACACCGCGAATGGCGTGATGCGTTGCGGACAAGCTGTAGTCAAAGAGGTCGAGGGCACCTATGACGCAGATGTCAAACTTGGGGAACAATAAAGATGGCCAAAACCAACCCGGGCCGGTTTTTTGAAGACTACACGGTCGGCGAGACCATTCATCATGCCGTGCCGCGCACGATCTCGGGCGGAGAACGTGCGCTTTATCATGCGCTATATCCTGCGCGGCATGCACTCTATTCTTCTGATGAGTTTGCACGTGCCTGCGGGATGCCTGCGAGCCCACTGGATGATATTGCCGCATTTCATGTCGTATTCGGAAAGACCGTCCCAGACATCTCGCTAAACGCAATCGCTAACCTTGGCTATGCGGAAGGACGTTGGCACAAACCGATTTATCCGGGCGATACGCTGCGCTCTTCCTCCGAGGTGATCGGCCTCAAACAAAATTCCAATGGCAAGTCCGGTGTCGTCTGGGTCCGCACGAAAGGGACGAACCAGCGAGATGAGGTTGTTCTGGATTACGTGCGCTGGGTCATGGTGCGCAAACGCGACGCAGAAACACCCGCGCCCGAAACGGTTATTCCCGACCTCAAAACGGCGCTCAAAGTTAGTGACATTGTGATCCCCGAAGGTCTTAGCTTTGCAAACTATGACTACACCCTCGCCGGAGAGCCACATCGCTGGGGCGACTATGACATCGGCGAAACCATTGACCATGTGGATGGCGTCACCGTCGAAGAGGCCGAGCATATGATGGCCACGCGGTTGTGGCAGAACACGGCGAAGGTCCATTTTGATGCCACACTTCGTGAGGATGGCCAGCGACTCATCTATGGCGGTCACGTCATTTCCATGGCGCGTACGCTTAGCTTCAATGGCCTCGCCAATGCGCAGGTCATCGCTGGATTGAATGCCGGAGCGCATGCAAATCCCTGCTACAGCGGCGACACGATCAAGGCCTGGTCTGAGGTGCTGGACAAAGCCGAAACCAGTGTGCCGGGCGTAGGCGCATTGCGTTTGCGATTGGTGGCAACCAAGGGGGGTACGCCCTTCACCCTCAAAGGCGAAGATGGCAAGTACCTGCCCCATGTTATGCTTGATCTGGACTACTGGGCGCTCATGCCTATGTGATCGGCCGCGTGCGTTCCGGACTGGTCAAGTCAAGCGCGCCTTGCCATGGTTGTCTATATGGCTTGGCGTGTTTCCCTTTTTGCTTTTTTGATGTGTGCTGCACTTCGCGCGCGCGCCTGCGAGATTGCGCTGGTCCTGGCCGTGGATGTCTCAGGGTCCGTTGATCACGAGGAATACCGCATCCAGATGCAGGGGCTGGCCGATGGTTTGCGCGACGGGTCAGTGGCTGAGGCGCTCGTCACTCAAGAGGCGGCTGTCATGGTCTTGCAATGGACCGGGTCTTCGCGCCAACGTGTCGTCACGCCTTGGACACGCATCACCGATTTCGATGTACTTGAGGAGTTTGCCGCCCGAGTGGAGGCCGCTCCCCGAGTTTGGCGCAACTTCTCCACCGCCATCGGCGAAGCCCTCGCCTTTGCCGGAGCGCAGTTTGCCGATGTGCCAGATTGCGAACGCTGGGTCATAGATATTTCTGGTGATGGATCCTCAAACGAAGGGATCGACCCCAAAGAAGTGCACAAGATACTGGGTGTTTCAAACATCATCGTAAATGCGCTGGTGATCGAAGGGGCCGAACCCTTGATGACTGAATACTTCTGGGAAAATGTCATCCTTGGAAACGGTGCTTTTGTGATCACAGCAAACAGTTACGAAGATTACCCAAACCGAATGCAGCGCAAGCTTTTGCGGGAAGTGACCAAGCAGATATCCGGAAAGCGGCCTGATTCTTGGAATCCAAATTTGTGATCACTGAAAATATAATGTGATCACAAATGTCTGTATTGCGACCAAAT
>JBCAZO010000369.1:0-3244 GCA_038532975.1 Pseudomonadota bacterium | reverse complement strand
TGGCCAATGCGTCGTTCAACAACCTTGGGCACGAAAATTACCGCGTTGAAGAAGCTTGCAAGCGCCAGCGGCCCGCAAAAGAGGAAGATCAGGTCCCGGGTCATGCCCTCTGCGCCAAAAAGATCGGCAATCGGCGTGCGGAAGATGAAGAGCGCCGCAGCGATACCCACAACGTAAAGCCCGGCAAAGATCACGCCGTCAAAGAAGGTCTCACGCACCCGATCAAGCCGTCCTGCTCCAAAATTTTGTCCCATGATCGGCCCGATGGAGCCAGAGAGGGCCAGAACAACCGAGAAAACCACGGGGATCATGCGGTTGATGATCGCCATGCCTGCCACGGCGTCGGTGCCATATTTCGCCATTTCGCGCGTCACGATGGCCACGCCAACCGGCGTGGCAATAGTGGCGAGGATCGCAGGCATGGCAATCTGCATGCCTTCGCGAATGTCATACATGAAGCACTGCACGCGCGGGATAGCAAAGGCGTTGTAGATCCGGAACGCTGGCCAGATCGCAACGATCATCGTCACAAACCGCGCCGCGACCGTGGCCCAGGCCGCGCCTTCAAGCCCCATGGACAGCGAGAAGATCAGGATGGGATCCAGCACGCCGTTGACCAACGCCCCCATCAGTGACGGGTACATCGCACGCTTACCATCGCCATAAGCGCGCAGCACGGCGACTGTGGTCATCCCAAGTCCGGACATAAAGGTCGTGGGCAGGATGATCCAAAGGTAATCCTTGGCCCGCTCAGCCACGTCACCTGATGCGCCCAGAAGGCCGAGGATAAAGTCGAGATTGGGCAACGTAAGCAGCGGGATCAAGATGCCAAAAACAATCGCAAACATGCTGGAGCTGAATGCGTGCTCCCGCGCCGGGAGGTCCTTGCCCCCGCCCAGAGAATTGGCCACCAGCACGCCCGCCGCAACCGATAAGCCAATATTCACCGCACTGGCGAAAAACATCACCACGCTGGCATAGCCCGCAGCGGCGGCCAGCGCCTCTTGCCCCAGCATGGAGATGAAAAGCACATCTATGAGATCCACGGCGAAAATGGCCATGAGACCTACGCTGGATGTGAGCGACATGGTTGACACATGCCGCATCAGATTGCCTTCAACAAATCGCGCTTCTACATGGGCCAAGCCACTGCCTCCGAAAGAGATGCCGGATATGTAACATCTCTCTCAAAAGGCACAATTCTCGTTTTCAGCGACATCACTGTGCAAAAATGAACTGAAGGCCCCAGTGTTAGAAAAACGCCTGCAGCCCGGTCTGCGCCCGACCCAGGATCAGCGCATGGACGTCATGCGTGCCCTCGTAGGTGTTCACCGTTTCAAGGTTCATCATGTGACGAATAACCTGAAATTCCTCGGAAATCCCGTTGCCGCCGTGCATGTCTCGCGCCATCCGCGCAATGTTGAGCGCTTTGCCGCAATTGTTGCGCTTGATAAGCGAAATCAT
Organism: Pseudomonadota bacterium; assembly: GCA_038532975.1. Lineage (GTDB taxonomy): Bacteria > Pseudomonadota > Alphaproteobacteria > Rhodobacterales > Rhodobacteraceae > Roseovarius. The sequence continues at coordinate 1,780 of JBCAZO010000369.1, read as the reverse complement.
TTCCGGGGCCGCATTGGCATCATCCATGAGCCGCCCCACCCGCAGCGCCGCCTGCAGGCCAAGCGTGATCTCGGTCTGCATATCCGCGAGTTTCTTCTGAAAGAGTTGTGTCTGAGCCAGCGGCTTATTGAACTGCTTGCGGTCGAGGCCATACTGCCGCGCCGCGTGCCAACAGAATTCCGCAGCGCCCATAACACCCCAGGCAATGCCGTAGCGCGCCCGGTTAAGACATCCAAAAGGTCCTTTAAGCCCTTGAACATTCGGTAAAAGCGCGTCTTCACCCACCTCGACGCCCTCCATGACAATCTCACCTGTGATAGAGGCGCGCAGGGATTGTTTGCCGGCGATCTTGGGCGCGCTGAGGCCCTTGGTACCTTTGTCCAGCACAAACCCACGGATCTTGCCGTCATGGGCGTCCGATTTGGCCCAGATAACAAACACATCAGCGATGGGGGAATTGGAAATCCACATCTTCGACCCGGTGAGCTTGTAGCCTTTGGCCGTCTTTTCGGCGCGGGTTTTCATGCCTGCTGGATCCGAACCCGCATCCGGTTCTGTTAGGCCGAAACAGCCGATTAACTCGCCCGAGGCCAGACCCGGAAGATATTTCTGCCGCTGCTCTTCAGTGCCATAAGCATAGATCGGATACATCACGAGGCTCGATTGCACACTCATCATCGAGCGATAGCCGGAGTCCACGCGCTCAATCTCGCGCGCCACGACGCCATAGGCGACATACCCCGCACCGAGGCCACCATACTCTTCGGGAATGGTCGTGCCGAGAAGGCCCATCTGCCCCATCTCGCGGAAAATGCCGGGATCAGACGTTTCCTTCGCATAAGCCGCGGTCACACGCGGCTGCAGCGCCTCTTGCGCAAAGCTACGTGCGCTTTCGGCAATGAGGCGTTCGTCTTCTTCGAGTTGCGCGTTTAACAGAAACGGATCCGCCCAGTCGAAGCTGGCAAGATCAGGTTTGTCTTTGGCTTTCAGTTTGGGGGCATCGAGACTCATTGCTGGCTCCTGAAATCAGATATTTGATCAAATATAGCGTGATGAATTGGGGAACAACAGAGGGCAGATTGCCTGGGATCGAGCCCGATTTCGGCAGATGGACGAAGGTATGGAGATGATTTGGCGCTAGGGCGGGTTTGAGCCCAAACTTCGCATTCGTGGCAACTGGACAGACAACCGCTTCTTAAGTCTGGGCGTGGAACGCCGCACGGATGGCCGCTTTCATTGCATCTAGCGGATCGGAATTCGACTTGCCGCTCTCGGCCACGACTAGTTTCGATGTGGGCGTAGTTCCGAAGCCAAGAGCCTTGTTCACAACTGATAGACCGGCATGAAGCGAGGATCGGCCTAGTATCCCGACGGCAATCCCGGCTTCGACTGCTGCGATCACGCCAGATACACTTTGGCTGGAATAAACGACGCGATATGGTTTGTCGCGTTTTTCAAGAGATGCAATGGCCACGTCGCGCCACCAGCAAGCTTGATCGAATAGAGCGACCGGTAGGCATTCATCGGTTGAAAAATCCCGTTGCGCTGAGGAAACCCAGCATGTTGGGTCTTCGAACAATACTTCTTCATGTTTCAGGGAACGTTCCACCTCGTAAATCGCAAGGTCTAATACTCCTTTTTCGAGCGCGTCTGGAAACCAAGTGCTCAAAGAGCATGTCACATCCAGTTCGACTTTCGGATGGTGGCGAGTGAACGTTGCAATAATATCTGCCAGCTTCGCTCGACCGTGATCATCTGGAATGCCCAGTCGGAGTTTGCC
>JBCAZO010000368.1:0-3262 GCA_038532975.1 Pseudomonadota bacterium | reverse complement strand
CCTCGCTGTCGGCCTGAACACTGACAATGCAGATCTGGAAACGACAGATGATGATCTGTTCTGGTACCGCGCTATCACCCTCGTGTGGGTGCCAGCACAGTTTCTGACGCTTTTCGGGCTGATCGCATATGTAGCCCCCGCAGATCACCTCAATACGCTTGAGAAGCTTGTCCTGTTTTTTGGTGTTGGCGTGATCACCGGCACCATAGGCATCAACTACAGTCACGAATTGATGCACCAGAAAGACAAAGTTGAGCGCTGGATGGCAGATTTCCTTCTCGCCATGGTGCTTTATTCGCACTTCCGTTCCGAGCATCTGCTTGTGCACCATAGATACGTCGCCACACCGCGCGACCCGGTGACCGCGCGTCTTGGTGAAAGCTTCTATCGCTTTTATCAGCGGGTGCTTTGGCAATGCCTTGTGTCCGCCTTCAATGCTGAAAAAGCCATGCTGGGCCGCAAAAACCTCAGCTGGACACATGCCTCGAACCCGTTTTGGCGCTATGCTTGGCTGCAGGGCGGCATGCTTTTGCTGGCCATGCTGCTTGGGGGTTGGTCGGGTCTGGGTCTCTTCGTGCTACAAGCCGCGGTCGCCATCTGGCAGCTCGAACTGGTGAACTACATCGAACACTACGGGCTGACCCGCAAACATCTAGGCGAAGGCAAATACGAGCACGTTCAGCCCAAGCATTCGTGGAACGCGGCCCACCGGGCGTCGAACTGGCTGCTCATCAATCTGCAGCGACATTCCGACCACCACTACAAACCCGATCGTCGGTTCCCGGTGCTTCAAAACTACACTGAGTCGGATGCGCCGCAGCTGCCCTATGGCTATCCTGTCATGACCATCGCCGCGATGATCCCGTCGCTATGGAAAAGGGTCATGAACCAACGTGTCCACAGGTGGCGCGAACGCTACTATCCGGAAATCACCGATTGGGCCGCCTACAACACCGCCAGCAACCCGATGCCGCGCTAGGCGGGTTGCGCTGACTCCGCATTTGGGAAAGTGTCGCCCGGGCGGAGGGAGCGGCATTAATGGATCTACGCACACTTGGTCTTGGGCTGGCCTTTGCTGTTATCTGGTCCTCGGCTTTCACGTCGGCCCGCATCATCGTCGCAGATGCCTCGCCATTGGCGTCATTAGCACTTCGGTTTCTTCTTTCCGGCCTGATCGGCATCGCGTTTGCCCGCTGGATGGGTCAAAGCTGGAAGCTAACGCAGAGCCAATGGCGCGCTACGATCGTCTTTGGCATCTGTCAGAACGCGATTTACCTCGGGTTGAATTTCGTCGCGATGCAGACCGTAGAGGCGTCGCTCGCCTCAATCATCGCATCCTCCATGCCCCTTCTGGTGGCCCTTGCCGGCTGGGTGGCTCTACAAGAGCGCTTGCCAATGCTTGGTGTTGCCGGACTGATGCTTGGATTTGCTGGCGTAATCCTGATCATGGCAGGACGGCTGGAGGCCGGGGTCGACCCCTACGGCGTCGTTCTGTGCGTCATCGCGTCGGTTGCGCTGGCCCTTGCCACGCTTTCGGTTCGCGGCGCATCCTCGGGCGGCAATCTGTTGATGGTGGTAGGGCTGCAGATGCTGGTTGGGAGTGCGATTTTGGCCATCTTCGCTGCCCTAACCGAGCAAATTCGCCTGAATCCAACGCCCGAACTCTTTGCCGCCTTTGCATACACAACGCTGTTTCCCGGGCTGGTCGCCACCTGGATCTGGTTTGCGCTTGTCCAACGGATCGGCGCCACAAAGGCGGCGACCTTTCATTTTCTGACACCGTTTTTTGGCGTGTTGATCGCATCTTTGATCCTTGGTGAAGCGCTTGGCCTCACTGACATGATCGGGGTTGTGATCATTACAATCGGCATCCTTGCCGTGCAGCTATCCAAGCAGGCGAAACCAGCGGAGGCCTAGCGGCAAATCGTGTCGGACCGAATTGCACCGGGCGCATACTCACGCTATCCCCGCCACAGTGAGAATGAGCCCCGAATGAACTTTCTCTTCGTCCATCAGAACATGCCGGGCCAGTATCGTGAGCTGATCCAGTGGCTGGCGATGGACCCGTCCAACAAGATCGTTTTTCTGACACAACGCCAGAGCCCGCCAAAATTCGACGGTGTCGAAACCGTCATCTACAAGACGCATCATACCGCCAAGGAAGACGACTACGGGCTTTCGAAAACATGGGAGAACGCTGCTGGAAACGGGTTTGGTGCTGCGATGGCTGCTCAGAGCCTCAAGGATAAGTCCTTCACCCCGGACATCATAATCGGCCACGTGGGTTGGGGTGAACTAACCTTCATGAAGCAGATCTATCCCGATGTGCCCATAATTGGCTTTTTTGAATACTATTACAGTGTCAACGGTGGCCCGGTGGGCTTTGATCCCGAAAGTCCGGTGTCAGATCATGCACCCTTCATCATGCAAGCCCACAACACTGTCCCGCTGGTCAATATCGAGGTGGTCGATCGGGGTCATGCGCCAACGCTCTGGCAACGTGATCGTTTTCCCAAGAGCTTTCACGATAAGATCTATGTGTGTCACGACGGCATCCGAACCGACAAGCTGGGCCCCGACCCAAGGGCCAACCTGAACCTTGGCCGTCTGGACAGTCCGCTGACCCGAGAAGACGAAGTCGTCACCTACATGGCCCGCAATCTGGAAACCACGCGCGGTTACCATCAGTTCATGCGGGCGGTCCCCCATATACAGCGCGCCCGTCCGGATGCGCGGATCATTGTCATAGGCGGCAACGACACATCATACGGTGGGAAAAACAAGCATGAGGGCGGGCTGCGCGGACAGATGGAAAAGGAGGTTGGTCACATGATCGACTGGGACCGTCTGCATTTTGTCGGACAAGTGCCTTTTGCCGATTACTGCCGGATCATTCAGCTGTCGCGGTGCCACATCTATCTGACGATGCCTTTTGTCCTGTCATGGTCATTTCTGGAAGCCATGGCAATGGAAGCAACGATCGTAGCCAGCGATGTGCCTCCCGTGCGCGAGGCCATGAAAGACGGCGAAACCGGCATATTGGTCGACTTCTTTGATCCCGAGGCCATCGCGGCCGGAGTGACGACCGTGCTGCAAAATCCGGAACACCATGATCATCTGGGCAAGGCCGCGCGGCGCCACGTGGTGGATAACTACGATTTCCTCACCGTTTGCCTGCCCGAACACATTCGACAGATCAATGCGCTGGTCCCAGTAGATAAGCGCATTGAAGTGCCATGACCGTCGCAGTGCTGGGCAGCAC
>JBCAZO010000367.1:0-3268 GCA_038532975.1 Pseudomonadota bacterium | reverse complement strand
GAGAGATTTGATCTGAACCATATCGCTGCTTTACCTCAAGCGATCGCGCCACGCGAGTGGCATATGCATTAAGGCAGGTGGCCTTCATATGCCAACTGGCCTGGATCGGTTGTGCAATATCCCGTGCCTCTTGAGAAAAAATTCAGGCTTTTGGTGCATATCGTCCAACCAGCACCAGAAAGGGGCGATACATGCTTCGGTTTGTTTGCGCGATATGCGCGTGGTTTTTTATGGTTTCGGCTTGTGCCGCCGACACGGCGCGCAACGGTCTTTTTGATCCGCGCCAACCACTGTTCACCACGCAAGACGCAGACCGCTCGAACATCACGCTGGCCAGTCTTTTTATTGGAGATGCCGAAGGCGGGTTCTTCTCGGCGCTGCCCGGACGTCTTGACGCCCCTTTGCGGCGGGGCGGGGTCAAGGCCGCACTGTTGCGCGATCTGATTGCCTCTGTCGAAGCGGGGCGCGCGGGGTATGACGCCGTGCAGCACGGCGCCCGCAAGAAGCCTGACAAACGTCCCACAGACATGACGCTCCAAGACATCTATGACTGGATCAAGGCCACCCCGGGGCAACCGCATGCCATCGGTCGGTATCAGTTTATTCCGGCAACTCTTCGGCATTCCGCAGATCGCCTTGGAATCCCAGCCTCGGCTCGGTTCAGCCCGGCGGTCCAGGATCAACTGGCCGATCTGCTGCTGGGCGATGCCGGATTGATGAAGGTTCAACGCGGTGACATCAGCCAAGAGGCGTTCATGCTTAATCTTGCCAAGATATGGGCGGGCCTGCCCACTGCGTCAGGGCGCAGCTACTACCATGGGGTGGCTGGAAACAAGGCCGTGCTCGACTATGACACCTACGCGCGCCAGATGTCGGGCATATTGGGAGGTTAAAGAAAAACCCCCGCCGATTCCTCAGCGGGGCTTGATTTCGTAGGATGGGGTTTCACCCCGCCATTCACCAATCCTCGCGGACCACCACGCGGGTTTTCACCGGCAGTTTCATCGCGGCAAGGCGCAGGGCCTCCATGGCGATCGCTTCGCCAACACCGTCGATTTCAAACATGATCCGGCCTGGTTTGACCTTGCATGCCCAGTAATCGACCGAGCCTTTACCTTTACCCATCCGAACTTCGGTTGGTTTCGAGGTAACCGGCACATCCGGGAAGATCCGGATCCAGACACGGCCCTGACGTTTCATATGGCGCGTCATGGCACGACGGGCGGCCTCGATCTGACGCGCGGTAACGCGCTCAGGCTGAGTGGCTTTCAGGCCATAGGTGCCAAAGTTCAGGTCAGACCCGCCTTTGGCTTCGCCTTTGATCCGGCCTTTGAACTGCTTGCGGAATTTTGTGCGCTTTGGTTGAAGCATGATTAGTTCCTCCGACCACCGCCAGCACCACGTGGGGCTGGGCCGTCTTGCAGCTCTTGCGCCTTGCGATCACGGGCTGATGGATCGTGCTCCATGATATCACCCTTGAAGATCCAAACCTTGATACCAATGATACCGTATGGTGTGGACGCTTCTGAATGCGCATAGTCGATATCCGCGCGCAGTGTGTGAAGCGGCACGCGGCCCTCACGGTACCATTCGGTTCGCGCAATTTCCGCCCCGCCCAGACGACCGGCAACATTCACACGAATACCCAAGGCCCCCATGCGCATCGCGTTTTGCACTGCGCGTTTCATGGCGCGGCGGAACGACACACGGCGCTCAAGCTGTTGTGCAATGCTTTCACCCACAAGGGCCGCATCCAGCTCGGGCTTGCGCACTTCGACGACATTGAGGTGGAGCTCACTGTCGGTCATGTTGGCCAGCTTGCGGCGCAGACCTTCGATGTCGGCACCCTTTTTCCCGATGATCACACCCGGACGCGCCGTATGAACTGTCACGCGGCACTTTTTATGCGGGCGCTCGATGATCACGCGGCTGATGCCGGCTTGCTTGCACTCGGCATTGATGAATTCACGGATCGCGAGATCTTCGAGAAGAAGATCACCGTAATCCTTGGTATCGGCGTACCAGCGGCTGTCCCAGGTGCGGTTGACCTGAAGGCGCATGCCGATCGGATTGACTTTGTTACCCATTAGGCTTGCTCCTCAACTTCACGCACCTTGATGGTGAGCTCGGAAAACGGCTTCAGAATGCGACCAAACCGACCACGCGCCCGCGGACGACCGCGCTTCATGACAAGGTTCTTGCCAACATAGGCTTCTGCCACGATCAGCTCGTCCACATCGAGATTGTGGTTGTTCTCGGCATTGGCAATCGCGGACTGAAGGCATTTCTTCACGTCCTCGGCAATCCGCTTGTTCGAGAAGGTCAGGTCATTCAGAGCCTTGTCGACCTTCTTGCCACGGATCATCGCCGCAACCAGGTTCAGTTTCTGCGGGCTGGTGCGAAGCATGCGCAATTTTGCCATTGCTTCATTTTCAGCCACGCGGCGGGGGTTCTTTTCCTTGCCCATGACTTACTTCCGTTTCGCTTTTTTGTCGGCTGCGTGACCGTAATAGGTACGGGTCGGCGCGTATTCACCGAATTTCTGACCAATCATATCTTCCGACACGTTGACGGGGATATGTTTCTGACCGTTGTAGACGCCAAATGTCAGGCCCACGAACTGGGGCAGGATCGTCGAGCGACGCGACCAGATTTTGATAACTTCATTACGACCGCTTTCACGCGACGCTTCGGCTTTCTTCAGCACGTAAGCGTCCACAAAAGGGCCTTTCCAGACTGAGCGGCTCATATGTTAACGGCCCTTCTTCTTGGCGTGACGCGAGCGGATAATAAGCTTCTGCGACGCCTTGTTCTTGTTGCGGGTGCGTGCCCCCTTGGTTGGCTTGCCCCAAGGCGTGACCGGGTGACGACCACCCGAAGTCCGGCCCTCACCACCACCATGCGGGTGATCGATCGGGTTCATGACCACACCGCGCACAGAGGGGCGTTTGCCCATGTGACGCACGCGGCCCGCCTTACCAAGGTTCTGGTTCGAGTTGTCAGGGTTGCTGACGGCACCGACGGTTGCCATGCATTCCTGACGAACCATGCGAAGCTCGCCCGAGCTCAGACGGATCTGAGCGTAACCGCCATCGCGGCCCACGAATTGCGCATAGGTGCCTGCGGCACGGGCAATCTGACCGCCCTTGCCGGGCTTCAGTTCAATGTTGTGAACGATTGTGCCGATGGGCATGCCGGAAAACGGCATCGCGTTGCCCGGCTTGATGTCGGCCTTGGCACTCGCGATGACGTTGTCACCAACCGCCAG
>JBCAZO010000366.1:0-3281 GCA_038532975.1 Pseudomonadota bacterium | reverse complement strand
AGGGGCCAGAAGGCGGTGCATTGCGGCCCCTCGGGCAACGGACAAGCCGCCAAGATCTGCAACAACATGATCCTTGGCGCCACGATGATCGTCACCTGCGAAGCTTTTGCTCTGGCCGATAAGCTGGGCCTTGACCGGCAAAAGATGTTTGACGTGGTCAGCACCTCTTCGGGCTATAGCTGGTCGATCAACGCCTACTGTCCAGCCCCCGGTATCGGCCCCCAAAGCCCGGCCGACAATGGCTACAAGCCGGGCTTTGCCTCGGAACTCATGGTCAAGGACCTCGGGCTTGCAATCGAGGCCGCCAAATCCGCCGATGCAGACACGCCCATCGGTCAGCTTGCGCTCGCGCTTTATACAAAGTTTGTTGAAGAGGAAGACGGGCGCGGCAAAGACTTCTCGGCGATGCTGCCCCGGTTTGAGGGACGCGGGCACGGCGCATGAGCTGGGTTGCCGATGCAGCCGGACTTGCGACGCTCGATCCGGATGCACGGGCGCGCCTTGACCGTTTGTCACCGATAACTGCGCCCAAAGGCATGGCGCTTTTTCATCCCGGCGAAACCGTTAAGGGATTTGTGGTGGTGCTGGCGGGGCGCATCGACGTGTTCCTGACGGGCCCGACCGGGCGCGATATCCTGCTCTATGCCGTGGAACCCGGTCAAAGCTGTGTGCAGTCCACGCTGGGCCTGCTTGGCGGCGAGGATTATTCGGGAGAAGCCGTCGTGCAGCAGGATGCAGAGCTTGTTCTCATCCCGCGCGAAACTTTTCTGGCTCTGATGAAAACGTCAGAGCGTTTTCGCGAGTATGTCTTCACTGCCTTCGCGCAACGGATGCAGTCGATGATGCATGTGCTGGAAAAGCTCGCCTTCAGCCGGGTCGAAGCGCGGCTGGCGCAATGCCTTCTGGAGCGCGCCGAAGGCGGCGTTCTGCGCGCCACCCATGCCGAAATCGCCACGATGATTGGCAGCGCGCGCGAGGTGGTCTCGCGCAGGCTTGATGCGCTGGAAAAGCGTGGAGTTCTAAGGCTCGACCGCGGTGTGGTGCATATTAAGGATGCTGCCACCCTCGTCCACATCGCCGAGAGCGCCTAATCGCTGGTCAGTGTGACCAAGTCACCGACAGGCCGCTACGCAAGAGCTAAAATCACCGCATCAAACGCCTTCAATGGCGCAAATGCTGGAGACTGACCATGTTCAAGAAAAATGTCGGGTCGATTGACCGTGTTCTGCGGATCGTGCTTGGCCTAGCCCTCATCGCCGGGTTTTTCCTTAACCGCGACGGGGCATATAGCTGGCTCTACCTGATCGGGATCGTGCCGCTTGTCACCGGCTTGATGGGAAGCTGTGGACTGTATTCCGTTTTTGGCATGTCCACCTGCAAACTGGAAAAGTAGGCGCGCGCGAACGCCACTTTTTTCAGATGGCGCGCCCTGGCTTTCAAAGGCCCAGGGTGCGCCGGTTGGGGCCTATTCCGCCGCCACCTTGCGCGCGGCCAGCATGTCTTTCAAATAGTGCCCAGTGTGGCTGCGTTCGACCTCGGCCACATCCTCGGGCGTACCTGTCGCCACAATCTCTCCGCCGCCATCGCCGCCTTCGGGGCCGATATCGATGATCCAGTCGGCGGTTTTGACCACGTCGAGATTGTGCTCAATCACAATCACCGTATTGCCGGACGCCACCAATTCATGGAGCACTTCCAATAGCTTGCGCACATCCTCGAAATGCAGGCCCGTTGTGGGCTCATCAAGAATATAGAGCGTCCGGCCAGTGGACCGTTTGGACAGTTCCTTGGACAGTTTCACGCGCTGCGCCTCGCCGCCTGAGAGCGTCGTTGCCTGCTGACCCACCTTGATGTAGCCCAGCCCGACACGCATCAGCGCATCCATCTTCTCGCGAATGGATGGCACCGCTTTGAAGAACTCCTGCGCGTCCTCGACAGTCATATCAAGAACGTCCGCTATACTCTTGCCTTTGAACAGGATTTCCAGAGTCTCGCGGTTATAGCGCTTGCCCTGGCAGGTCTCGCAGGTGACGTAAACATCCGGCAGGAAATGCATCTCGATCTTGATCACGCCATCGCCCTGACAGGCCTCGCAGCGTCCGCCTTTGACGTTAAAGCTGAACCGCCCCGGCTTGTACCCGCGCGCCTTGGCCTCGGGCAGCCCGGCAAACCAGTCGCGGATCGGCGTGAACGCCCCCGTATAGGTAGCCGGGTTCGAGCGCGGCGTGCGCCCGATGGGGCGTTGGTCAATATCAATGACCTTATCAAGATGCTCCAGCCCTGTGATCGTCTCGCAGGGTGCCGGCGTCTGCCGCGCGCCATTGAGCCGCATGGACGCGGTCTTGAACAAAGTCTCGATGGTCAGCGTGGATTTGCCGCCGCCCGACACGCCCGTCACGCAGACGAATTTGCCCAAAGGAAACTCGGCATCAACCGCATTAAGATTGTTGCCTGCCGCATTGATAACCTTGACGGATTTGCCATTGCCTGCGCGCCGTTCAGTCGGCACGGCAATCTCGCGCACGCCTGACAGATATTGCCCGGTGATCGACGTCTTGTCGCGCGCCACCTTGTCGGGTTTGCCGTGGCTGACCACCTGCCCGCCATGCACACCCGCACCGGGACCGATATCGAAGACATAATCCGCAGTGCGAATGGCCTCTTCATCATGTTCCACGACGATGACGGTATTGCCCTGATCCCGCAGGTTCTTGAGCGTTGTCAAAAGCCGACCATTGTCGCGCTGATGCAGGCCGATGGAAGGCTCATCCAGCACATAGAGCACACCCGTGAGGCCAGAGCCGATCTGACTTGCCAGTCGGATCCGCTGACTTTCCCCGCCCGAGAGCGTGCCCGCCGACCGGCTGAGCGTGAGGTATTCCAGACCCACATTGTTCAGAAAGCCCAAGCGTTCGCGGATTTCCTTCAGGATCGCGCGCGCAATCTCGTTTTTCTGCGCGGTCAGATGCTCCGGCACGCTCTCGCACCAGTCAAACGCCTCGCGGATCGACATCTGAACCACCTGCCCCACATGCAGGCCCGCGATTTTGACCGCCAGCGCCTCGTCGCGCAGCCGGTAGCCTTCGCAGGTGCCGCAGGGGCGGTTGTTCTGATAGCGTTCAAATTCTTCGCGGATCCAGTTGCTGTCGGTCTCACGGTAGCGGCGTTCCATGTTGGGGATGACGCCCTCAAAGACGCGGCTGACCTGGTACACCCGGCCGGCGCATGTGAAACAGGTGTTCCTTTACGGCTCTGGAGAGGAAGAGATCAGCTTTCGCTAC
>JBCAZO010000365.1:0-3294 GCA_038532975.1 Pseudomonadota bacterium | reverse complement strand
ACGCGATCTCGGCTTTGATTGGACAAGACTCTGGAATGTGGGGGATGTTCATCGCGGCTGCGGCTGGTGGGTTTCTTCCGGGCGGACCAATGGTTGCTTTTCCAATGGCAGCCGCTTTCTACCAAGTAGGCGCCGGTGTGCCACAACTGGTGGCCATGATCTCCGGCTGGTCCATATTTGCCATCAACCGTCTTATTACCTATGAGGCCCCGATCATGGGCTGGCGTTTCGCCGTCTTGCGCAACTTATCCAGCCTTGCGTTGCCAGTTTTGGCCGGTTTTGGGGCTGAGTTTCTTCTGCATGTCCTGGGCGTTCACTAATCTCAGCGCAGCTTCCCAACCTGCGACAGTGAACATTTTTGACTGGCCAGATGGATGATTTTGTCGAAGGCTGACCCCTATGAACAGAACTTGTATCTTAGCACTCATGATTGCTTGTGCGGCATCCACCGCTGCAATGAGCAGCGCCTCGTCCACCAGCGCTGAAGAGACCCAATGGGTAGAGTACGCCGAAGAAGCGAACGGTGACCTCTATTTTTATGACATCTCACGCATAGAAAAGACCGGTTCTGTGCGCCGTGTCTGGAGCGGCATCCGGTACAAAACTCCGCGCATGAGTGCCTTCAGCTTCATGAGTCTGTTAGAAATCGATTGTTCCAATCGGACAGAGAAAACGTTGCAGAGTACTTTCTTCACGGACAAAAACTGGGAACGTGCGGCGATGAAGACTGACACAACGGAAACGGAAAATCGCCAGATTGAGACCGAATCCGCAATAGAGCGTTTGGCCAACATTGTCTGTGACATGTAGGGCATCTAACCGATGACGAAATTGCTCAAAGATTTTCGGCCGTTCAGACAAAAAAGCCCGCGCCACCGAGGCAGCGCGGACATGTCGTGCAAGAGACTTGACCCAAACTTTTCGACTTATTGCGCACTTTCCGCTGTTACCTTGTGAATGTCACCGTCGTCTGTCGCAACATACAGCGCATTATCTGGCCCCATGACCAACCCGCGGAAGCGCGTTGAGAAGCCCAGCGGCATTTGGACGATGCCGTTGATCCCCAACCCATCGGGTGTCAGGCTGATCATGTCGATGCGTGAACCTTCCGGTGTGTCACCAAAGCCGATCCCCATGATGCCAACCGCCAGACGGCCTTCGTAAATGCCCCAGTTGTTGCCCGTCAGGAAAGCTGCCGAACCGGTGCCTTGCGAGAACCCATTGTTGTTCCAGCTCGGCGGCATCAAATCATCAAAGCGTGTGTCGCTCATCGGCGTATAGGCCGCACGAATGGCCGGATCCATACCATCCAACTGGTTTGGCTCGTAGCCACAGTATTCATCCGGGCATTCGCCTCGACCTCCAGTGTTCTGAGCAGGGTCCCAACCGGCGTTACCACCATTCACCAAGGCAGTGATCTCATCGTTGTGCCACGGACCATGTTCTGCGGTGAATGCCCTACCGTCGCTTGGGCGGAAATCAATGCCTTGAACATTTCTGTGTCCATAGGTGTAGATTCGCTTGTCAAAGCCCTCGGGCGGATTGTTGTCCGGGTGTGCATTCCCATCCATGTCGATCCGCAAAACCTTTCCACACAACAGCTCTCCATCCTGAGGGCAAATGCCGCGGTGGCGGTCACCGCCAGCAACCCAGAGATAGCCGTCGGGTCCGACGCGGATGCGGCCACCATTATGTGCACCAGGGCCGCCAAACGGCTGGTCGGAGTCAAACGGCTTATACTGAATATCCGTCACAATGTCGGTTCGTTCCGAGACACTTGTCAGATCATCGCTGACCTTAAACCTCATGACGATGTTGCCGTCGCATTTTTCAAAGTTGGTCTTGCAACCATCGCCGTAATACTTGGTCGACGTCGAGTAGACATAAATGATCCGGTTCTCTTCAAAATTTTGATCAGCCACTACGCCCAGCATACCGGCCTGTCCCTGACAGAACAGATCGTCGCCACTATCAGCATAGCCTGCGGTGTCCTCCATTCCGTAAAGCGCATGCACGGTGCCATCGGGTGTTCTGACCGACAGCCCTTTGCATATCTCGGTGTAAAACATGGTACCATCCGGCAGGAACGCCATGTCCCAAGGGCCCTCCAACCCGTCCAGGATAACTGTTGATGAGATCTTGGGGACGTCCATGCCTCCGTGGCCGTCCGCCTGAGCAGTAAGCGGTAGTCCAAGAACTAAGGCACCGGCGATGAACCCAGAAAAAACCTTCCTTTTCAATATCTTCATGTTTTCCTCCCTATTTATTCAATTGAGCTTCGTGCGCCGCGCCCTCCAAGTCAGCGATAGGATTTTTGATCTTGCATGAAACTGTTTTGCCAAAATCTGTTGGGTGGCCGGTAGCGCTGGAGTATCTATGCAAAGCGCGCTCCTCGGCGCGGTAGAGTTCACGTCAGTGAATGATCGCGCAGTTTCGTGCTTTTTCAAACGAGATTATTTTGAGAAAGGTGCAGCTGGGCGAGATCAAAGACATCTGGCCACGACTGAAGCTATGTAGAGAGAAACCACTCCGCAATCAGGGAAAACCCTTCTAGAACCCTGTTGGCAAACGTGTTTTTTCTGTCATGCACGTCGACCTGAGCGCAGTCGTGCAAAGGCCACAAATCTTTGAAACCTGCGTGCCATTGCACAAGCGGAGTTCCGCCAATTGTTGATTGACCGAAGTTCGTTCACACTGTTTTGAAAGGTAACGAAGTCCTTGTTGCCAAAAGCCGCGTAACTGCCTTTGCATGCAAAAGAAAAACCATACGAACATGACCAACGTGCCCATGGCGGAACCTCGCCGGGCCATACTCTCAGCCTTGGGGCCATTCTCTACAAGCTTGAGAAACCTGCAAATGGTGCTAGCATCCCTAGGTAGTCTGCAGAGCTGTGGCGTAGTTAACTGCGTTTATGAAAGGCTTAAAAAGGCTGATTGTTTTGGGAGGAAAATGAATGGCATGGACCAAACCAAAGGCTCGCGAGATTAAGTGCGGGATGGAAATCAACATGTATGGCCCGGGCGAGGATGACGAACGCGATTACGAGCGCGAAGTTTTCTAGACCGTACATCTCGAATGCGATTGATTGTTCTTGGGGCGGCCGCTGGTGGTGGGCTGCCTCAATGGAATTGCGGCTGTAAAAACTGCGAGGATGCACGCGCAGGCAAGATACCATCCATGACGCAATCGTCTGTTGCGGTGACAATGGACGGCATATCCTGGACTGTACTGAACGCGTCGCCCGACATTCGTGTCCAACTGGCAGCACTGCCTGCTATGCACCCACCTGAGTT
>JBCAZO010000364.1:0-3316 GCA_038532975.1 Pseudomonadota bacterium | reverse complement strand
TGCCTTGCCACCACTCGGGCCAGTGGTGGCAAGGCACGGTTGGGTTTCTCAAAGAGGCGGGGTTTGACGTGCTCTGGGCCGGTAATTTCCACGATCAGGGCTGGTTTGACAGCCAAGAGGCGGTGAATGAATGCCGCTGGGTGTTTGACGGCGGTCTGGCGGCCAAAAGCTTTGACTACGTCGCCGAAAAAGCCCCTCAGGCGGACGCCTATCTCATCAACGGCATGTGCAACTTCCGCTCTGGACCGAACGGGCAACCTCAACGCCCGTTGCATCTGACGCCGATGCTGGAAGAACGGCTGGGAAAACCTGTCATCGGTCACGACACAGCGCTCTATTGGCGAATTTTCAAAGATCTCGGCCTGGTCCCCACATCATACCAAGGGGCGCTCCTTAACTCCTTGTAAATATGCCTTTCTTTTTGCTCCAAATATCCTCGAAGGCCACGCCCGCAGGGCGGATACACAGGACACATGCACATGCATAAAATCATCGCGCTCTGGGCCGTGCCCCGCTCTACCTCCACCGCATTCGAATGGATGATGCGCCAGCGCGGAGATCTGGATTGCCTGCACGAACCTTTTGGGGAAGCGTGGTATCAGGGCGAAGAGCCGCTTTGGCAGCGTTTTAAAGAGGGCGATGTCACAACACCCGGCCTCACATTAGAAAGCGTCTGGCAGGACATTCAGGACCGTGCAGCCAAAGGGCCTGTCTTCATGAAGGATTTTCCACATTATATCAATCATATGTGGGACCCGGAGTTCCTTGGCCATTTCACCCATGCCTTTCTCATTCGGGACCCGGCCAAGACCATCACGTCAATGCACAGTAAATGGCCGGATTTTGATGAGGGCGAAGTGGGGTTCCCTGAACAACGCGCGCTTTTTGACCTGCTTTGGGCGTTGAACGGCACCCCGCCACCTGTCTTTGACAGCGACGATATCCTGGAAAATCCCGAACCCATAGTCGCGGCTTTTTGCAAAGCGGTCGACATCCCGTTCATCCCGGAGGCACTGAGTTGGGAGGCCGGGGGCGACCCATCTGCGCATAGCTGGTGGGACGGGGGATCTTTCCACGCCAATCTGGCCAAATCCACCGGCTTGAAACCACAAGAGCGGCGCTATCTCGACATCAATGAGTGCGCACCACGCGTTCAGCAGGTTCACAGACGCATGCGCCCGCATTATGACCGGATGTATGCTCATCGCATCAAAGCCTGAAACGGGCGCAAAACACAGAACGCAGGACGGTTCATGAAAGACTTTTGGCAGAACTACATCGACGGCGAATGGGTCGATGGCGGGGGTGGGCGGCTTGATATCATCAACCCCGGAACGGGCGATAAACTGGCCGAACAGGCGCTGGCGGATGCTGCGGATGTAGACCGTGCTGTGCAAGCGGCCAAGCGGGTGCACGCAAGCGGCGTCTTGACGGATATGCGTCCCGTTGAACGTGGCCGAATGGTGCAGGCAATCGGGCGTAAGCTCTTGGAACGCCGTGATGAAATCGCCGAAGTGTTGACGCTGGAACAAGGCAAGCCGCTTTGGGAAGCACAACGGGAAATGGATGGCGCGGCGCGTTACTTTGAGTATTACGGCAATCAGGCAGAAACGGTTGAGGGCCGTTCGATCCCTTTGGGCGCAGGTTATGTCGACTTCACGCAGCACGAGCCCTATGGTGTCTCGGCTCAGATCATCCCATGGAACTTTCCGATAGAGATTGCCGCGCGCTCGCTGTCGGCAGGGCTGGCGACGGGCAATGCCTGTGTGATCAAGACCTCAGAAATGACGCCACTCAGCAGCTGGATTTTCGGCGAGCTGGCAGAGGAGGTGGGATTGCCGGAGGGTGCTGTCAACATCCTCTGCGGCTTGGGGCAAGACGCGGGTGCCGCACTCGCTCGTCACCCAGACGTCGACCAGATCGTCTTCACAGGTTCAGTCAAAACCGGTATTGCCATCGCCACCGCAGCGGCACAGAACATCGTACCAAGTGTGCTGGAACTGGGCGGCAAATCTGCGGCGATTGTGCATGATGACGCCGATCTTGAGGCGTTTGAGCGTGACATTCGCTGGGGCATTTTCTTTAACGCCGGTCAGGTCTGTTCGGCGATGAGCCGCGTTCTGGTACATGAAAGTCGGCAGGATGAAATGGTGGAACGTGCTGTAAAGGTTGCTAAATCTCTTTCAGTCGGTCCCGGGATTGAGCGTTCTGACGGCACGAACACAATGGGCGCGATGGCCTCTGAAGCACAGCGTGACCGCGCCGCAGAAATGGTCGCGGAGGCCCAAGAGCAGGGAGCCAAGGTTGCGACTGGCGGGCGCAAGATGAACATCCCCGGAGCCTTTCTGGAACCCACTGTGATGACCCATGTCACCCCCGGCATGACAATCGCACAAGAAGAAGTGTTTGGTCCGGTTCTCTCGGTTATACCCTTCCGGGATGAGGCTGAGGCCATCGAGATTGCGAATGGCACGCAATATGGGCTGGTCGGGGGCGTCTTTACGCGCGACCTGGACCGTGCCAACCGGGTGGCACAAAAGATGCGTGCGGGGCAGATTTTTGTGAACGAATGGTTCGCAGGTGGCGTTGAGACACCCTTTGGCGGCTATGGCAAGTCGGGCTATGGCCGCGAGAAGGGGCGCGAGGCGCTTTGGAACTACGTCCAGACCAAGAATGTCGCGATGAAAGTCCGGTAAGGTGAGCGCTAAACAGCCAAAATCCGTTACAGAGGTTGTCGAAAACGGGCTCTGCATCGGATGTGGTCTATGCCAGGCTCTGGCCGCCGACCGTTGGGTTATGCGGATGAATTCGGAGGGTCGGTTGCGACCGGCACCTGTGATCCAAGAGGATTCCAAAGCAGACGCCCCGATCCTGGCTGCATGTCCCGGCGTGATCGCCGAGGCCGAGGCGCGCGGTGAAAAGAGCGACTCAGTTTGGGGAAGCTACATGCATATGCATGAGGCATGGGCCGGAGATCCCGACATTCGGTTTCGCGCGGCCACCGGCGGCGTCCTGACGGCACTTGGTGTGCATCTGCTCCGGTCAGGTAAAGCAAAGTTCATATTGCATTGTGCGGCTGACTCTGAACGCCCGATGCGCACGCGCTGGGTCATGTCCGATACTGCCGAAGATGTCGCTGCTCGGGCCGGGTCCCGTTATGGTCCAAGCGACACGCTTGCCGGGTTACAAGTTGCTCTGGACAGAGGTGAACCCTTTGCAATTATTGCCAAACCCTGTGATGCGGGCGCGGTGCGTCTGCGCGCCAAATCCGACTTCAAGCTCAAGGAATTGCTGGTAGCGGTTCTTGTTATGGTGT
>JBCAZO010000363.1:0-3319 GCA_038532975.1 Pseudomonadota bacterium | reverse complement strand
GCATGACCTTGAACCCTGTCACCCCGGAGTTTGATGCGGAGCTGCGCGCGCGGCTTCCTGAGCCATGTTTTGGCGACTTGACACCGGGCTATCTGGAAGAGCCGCGAGGCCGGTGGCAGGGACAGGCGGGGCTTTTGTTGCGACCGGGGACCACAGATGAGGTGGCAACGGTTGTGCGAGCGGCGCATGAGGCGCGCGTGCCTGTTGTGCCCTACGGGGGTGGCACGGGACTTGTGGGCGGGCAGATTGCCCCGGATGGTCCGGCCCCTGTTCTGCTTAGCCTTGAGCGCATGCGCGCGGTCCGTGGGATTTGGCCAGAGGAAAACGTCATGGTTGTCGAGGCGGGGGCGATCCTGTCGGATATTCATGATACGGCGTCGGGAGTGGATCGGCTTTTCCCGCTGACCATCGCGGCCAAAGGCAGCGCGCAGATCGGCGGCAATCTCGCGACAAACGCCGGTGGCGTGAATGTTCTAAGGTACGGCAATGCGCGCGACTTATGTCTTGGGATCGAGGCGGTTTTGCCCAATGGGGAGATTTTTCATGGGCTTAAACGGCTTCGCAAAGACAACAGCGGCTATGACCTGCGCAACCTGTTGATCGGCTCAGAAGGCACCCTGGGCGTGATCACGGCGGCGGCGCTGAAGCTTTTTCCAAAACCGTCTTCCGAGGGCACGGCGCTTTTGGTTGTGCCGGGCGCTGAGGCAGCACTGTCTCTCTTGGCATTGGGGCGTGATCATCTGGGTGAGGGCATTTCAGCCTTTGAATTGATGCATCGCACCGGGCTGGAGTTTTTGAATGAGACGATGCCGGATGTGCGTTTGCCGTTTGAGGATATGCCCGACTGGTTTGTCCTTATCGACATTGGCTTGGCGCGAGGGCTCAGCCCAGCGGATGCATTGGAGGCGCTGTTCAAGGAGGCGGTTGAGCGGGGTCTGGCATCCGATGGGGTAGTCGCGCAGTCAGATGCGCAGCGACAAGCCTTCTGGGCAGTGCGCGAGAGCATTCCAGAGGCCAACCGGCGGGTTGGATCGGTGAGCAGTCATGATATTTCAGTGCCTTTGAGCGCGATTTCAGAGTTCATCGCACGTGGCAATGCGGCAGTGGCAGCGCTTGGACCGTACCGGGTGAATTGCTTTGGCCATCTGGGGGATGGCAACCTGCATTACAATGTCTTTCCGCCCAAGGGCGAGACGCGCGATGCCTATGTGGCACACCGCGATGCGATCAAACGCACGGTGCATGATCTGGTGCATGATTTGGGTGGGTCGGTGTCGGCCGAACATGGGGTTGGGCGGCTCAAGGTCGAGGATTTGGAGCGCTATGGTGATCCGGCCAAGCTATCTGCGATGCGGGCCATAAAGGCGGCTTTGGACCCGCGCGGGATTATGAATCCGGGCGTTATTCTGCGGGGCTGACCGCGCGCTTGGGTATTTTTTGACAAGAAAGAAGCAGTTTATTCGTCAAGCGAGCCGTGGATGGCGAATTGTTCGAGACCAGCTTCTTGTGCGTCGATGACGCGATAGGTTTCGCGCACACCGGCTTCGGTGAGTTCACGGGCCACGGTCAGCAGAGTATTGGCGTCGTGATCGTCGCAGAGATCCACCATTTGCGCGATTTCGTTGGCGGCGACAGGGCGGGCCGTGTCAACGTCCGGCGCGCCGTAGATGTCCACGAAATGCTGGGCGAGCGCCTCTGTGAGTGTGGCACGTTCGGCCTCTTCAACCTGAGTGACAGCGACGAAAGTGACGCGCCCGAAAGTCTCAAGCCCAAGCCAGCCATTCGAAAAGGCCTGGCGCTGTTTGCCGGTCAGGTCAGCCTCGGCCCAGTTGGAAAACTCGAACCCGCCGGAGATGCACCATTCACCGGTACGTGCAGGCGAATGATAGACGCGTGTGTCGCTTTCATCGAAATGGATCGCGCGGGCGAGTTTCATGATTGGGACTCCAGAACTGAGCTGAGCGGGATGAGGTCTGTGGTTTCACCAGAGCGCAGGAGCATCCCGAAGTTTTCATCCACGCCGAGGAACGTGCCGGTTTGACCGTTGATCTCGACTTCTTCGCCCATATCATGGGCAAGGCCACGCCATTCGGCATGCAATGGACGTGATCCTTCGCTTTCCCAACGGTTGATCCAGACCAATGTATGTCTTGCCCAGCTTTCCAGAAGCTGGGTTGGATCAACATCGGCGCAGCCTTCTTCGTAAAGGGCTGTTTGGTCGGGTTGGTCGCCGGGAGCGGCGCTCAGCAGGACCAAGGGAAGCTCAAAACCGACCACGAGCCAGCCAGGCATCTCTTTTGGATCATTGGAACCAGCCATGGCGCGCATACGACCGCAGGAGGCCCCGTTGACGCGCAAGCCACCTGCCCATTCCAGATGTACGGCGACCTCGGGGGGCGCGAGCGCGCCCAGAGCATTCTGAAATCCCACGCCGCATGTCGGCAGCATCGCCATCGCCTCTTCCAATGGCACTTCCGGGGCCATCACCAGAGCGGCGGCCACGCGGTTGACCCCGGCGCTGTAGACGATGGTGCCAGCGTCACAGCCAAGTGCTGCCATGGCGCACGCCTTTTCAAAAGGGTCGATCCCGGCATCCACCGCGTGCCCTTGCATCAAAGGCGGGAAGGCAGGTGCCTCGCTCATGCCACGCCAGTCTCAATCAGTTTCTGGGCGACATCACGGAAGGCTTGAGACTGTGCAGCCTGCGGTTTGGAGACCACTATGGGTGCGCCGCCATCGGCGGCCATGCGAATATCGATATGCAGCGGCACTTCGGCCAGCAGAGGCACGCCCATCTTCTCGGCCTCGGCTTTGACGCCGCCATGGCCAAAGACGTGTTCTTCGTGGCCGCAGTTGGAGCAGATATGAGTCGACATGTTTTCGATCATACCAAGCACGGGAACGTTTAATTGGTTAAACATATCAATACCTTTGCGCGCATCCAGAAGGGCGACATCCTGCGGTGTTGAGACGATGATGGCGCCGTCAACATGCGCCTTTTGCGCCAGGGTCATTTGGACGTCGCCAGTGCCGGGGGGCAGGTCAACAAGCAGGCAATCGAGCGCGCCCCATTGCACCTGCATGAGCATTTGCTGCAGCGCGCCCATGAGCATGGGGCCACGCCAAACGACAGCCTGATCTTCATTGGTCATCAGGCCAAGCGACATCATCGTCACACCGTGATTGCGCATGGGCAGAATGGTTTTGCCATCCGGGCTGGCAGGGCGGCCGGAAACGCCCAGCATCCGGGGTTGAGAGGGGCCATAAACGTCGGCATCGAGAAGGCCCACACGGCGCCCTTCGGCGGCGAGCGCACAGG
>JBCAZO010000362.1:0-3334 GCA_038532975.1 Pseudomonadota bacterium | reverse complement strand
CACATGGCCCAGTATCGGATCGGATGCCACGCGGTCGGCCAGCCCTTGTCCACGCCAGTCAATGACCGCGACGTGAAGCCCTGCGCGGCTCAGGTCAATCGAGGTTTTCCCATATTTTTCGACATATTCGGTGCGGCCCGGGAACAGGAAAACCGTTCCAGAGATGCCCTCAGAATTCCCGGGCCAAACCCCAAGCCGCAACCGCACGCCGTCCGTTGCCGTGATCCAATAGGCCACGCCCCCTTCGGGACCCTCAGCCATATCAGAGAAAAACGGCGCGCTTTGCATCATATCAGCTCAAAACACTGCCAAGCTTCATGGCCATGCCCATATCGCCATCAACGGCCAGCTTGCCCGACATAAAGGCGGCCGTAGGATCAAGATCGCCCGCCAAAATGGATTGGAAGGTGTCAACATCCGCGGTCAACGTGACGTCGGTATCATCATCACCTTCGCGCACGACATCATCGTCGATCACGATACTCCCTTCGCCTTCAATGACGAATTTCGCACTGCCATCCAGGCCGCCGCTCATCTTGCTACTCAAAGCCTCTACCGCGGCTGCCACTATGTCGCTCATGTTTTGTCCTCCAAATTGTGACTTGCCAGGACTATGAATCCTGACTGTGTGCGCTAAACTCTAGTGCACTATGAGCATTAAACATATCTTTCTCAATTCTATCGTCGCGGCACTTTTGGCGACAGTCATGTTTTCCTTACCTCTCGCGGCTGAGGAAACCCGTCTTGACGGCTTGTTCGAACAGCTGTCTGAGGCAGAGGAAAAAGACGAGGCGCGTCGCCTGGCCAAGGAAATCGAGCTTGAATTGACCCGATCAGGCTCCGCTTCGGCAGATTTACTGCTCAAACGCGGCACAGATGCGCTTGAGGCGGGCGATGTGACGAGCGCAATTGACCATCTGACGGCTCTGACCGACCATGCACCGGAATTCGCCGAAGGCTGGCACATGCGGGCTGTGGCCTATTCAGAGGCGGAACTCTTTGGCCCGGCTATGGCTGATATTGAACGCGCCCTGGCGCTGGAGCCGCGCCATTACAACGCGATTGCAAGTCTGGGGGGTGTTCTGGCGCAAATTGACCGGCTCGATATGGCCAAAGAGGCGTTTGAGCTGGTTCTGGCTATACATCCCCATCACGAAGACGTATCGGAAGCGCTGGAACATATCGAGCGCGAGATCGGCGGCTCGGAACTCTAAACAAAGAGGGAGCGGCCTATGTCCGAGCAGTCCAGGGTCCTCGCGGTCCTCGGCCCGACCAATACCGGCAAAACGCATTACGCGATTGAGCGGATGCTGGGATATCGCACTGGAATCATTGGGCTTCCTTTGCGCCTCTTGGCACGTGAAGTCTATGATAAGATCGTAGCGGTGCGTGGTCCTTCCGTTGTGGCGCTTGTGACCGGTGAAGAACGCATCGTGCCACCGCGTACACAATACTGGGTGTGCACCGTCGAGGCGATGCCCGAAGGGATGGGTGCTGATTTCGTCGCTGTGGACGAAATTCAGCTATGCGCCGACCCCGAGCGTGGGCATGTGTTCACAGACCGGCTTTTGCGCATGCGTGGCCATCGCGAGACCCAGTTTCTGGGCGCGCAAACCATGCGTGGTGTCATGTCTCAGCTTGTTCCAGAGGCGGAATTCGTTGGTCGCACGCGGATGTCGAATCTGACCTACTCAGGTTCGAAAAAGATAAGCAAGATGCCTGCGCGCAGTGCAATAGTCGGATTTTCGGTTGAAAATGTATACGCCATTGCTGAGCTTTTGCGCCGCCAAAAGGGTGGTGCAGCGGTGGTTATGGGCGCTCTGAGCCCCCGGACACGCAACGCACAGGTCGATCTCTATCAAAATGGGGATGTGGATTACCTTGTGGCCACAGATGCCATCGGCATGGGCCTCAATCTCGATATAAATCACGTCGCGTTTTCGTCTTTGTCGAAATTCGATGGCCGCCGGATGCGCGTGCTTGCACCCAATGAACTGGCCCAGATTGCCGGGCGCGCCGGGCGCGGGATGAGCGATGGAACCTTCGGCGTCACGGGTGAGGCCCCCGACCTGCCCGATGACATGGCGCAGGCCATCATGGATCACCGCTTCGCGCCCTTGCGCAAACTGGAGTGGCGTAATGCGAATTTACGGTTTGGCACGATTGACGCTCTGATTGCTTCACTGGAAGAGAAGCCAACGGACGAGTTGCTGATGCGCGCCCGTGAGGCGGATGACCTTATCGCCTTGAAAACATTGGCCGCGCAAACCGAAATCCGGGCGCGCGCCAGTGATGCACAATCGGTCAAGCTTTTGTGGGATGTATGCCGCGTGCCCGATTTTCGCGGAATCAGCCACGCCGAGCATGCGAGCCTTCTGGAACGGATTTTCAGCGATCTACATCAAGACGGTCGCGTATCAGAAGACTGGTTCGCTGCTCAGGTCCATCGGATTGACCGGACCGACGGGGACATCGACACACTTTCCAAACGCTTGGCATATATCCGCACATGGACCTATGTCGCGCAACGAAAAGGCTGGATTGCGGACGAAAGCCATTGGCGCGAGGCGACGCGCGCTGTAGAAGACCGCGTGTCAGACGCGCTGCATGATGCGCTGACCCAAAGATTTGTGGACCGGCGCACCTCTGTGTTGTTGCGCCGGCTCAAGCAGAAGGAGGCCATGGTGGCCGAAGTGAACGACAAAGGTGAAGTGACGGTCGAAGGCGAATTCGTCGGCCGTTTGGATGGATTCCGTTTTATTCAGGATAAAACTGCAAGCGGGCAAGAGGCCAAGGCCGTGAGCCAGGCCAGTTTGCAGGCGCTGACGCCACATTTCCATTTGCGCGCGGACAAGTTCTACAATGCGCCTGACACGGAAATCGACTTTACCGAACAGGGCGGCTTGATGTGGGGTGAGTATGCTGTCGGCAAGCTCGTCGCCGGAGCCGATCCTCTAAAACCCCAAGTCAGCGAATTTGTGGATGAAGCCGCCGGTGCTGATGTGGCGCAGAAAGTCCAACGCCGCCTGCAGCACTTTATTGATCGCAAAGTGGCCACACTTTTTGAGCCGCTTTTGAATATTCAACGGGATGAGACACTTACCGGACTTGCACGTGGCTTTGGTTTCCAGCTTGTAGAGGCGTTTGGCATCATCCCGCGCGGTGAAGTCGCCGATGAGGTCAAGTCACTGGATCAGGACGCGCGCGGCCAATTGCGCAAGCACGGCGTTCGTTTTGGTCAGTTTACAATCTTCATGCCACTGCTTCTGAAGCCTGCGCCAACGCGGTTGCGGCTTGTGCTTTGGTCTTTGGCCCAGGGTCTCGAAGAGTTTCC
>JBCAZO010000361.1:0-3335 GCA_038532975.1 Pseudomonadota bacterium | reverse complement strand
CCCAGAGTCTGCATATCTGCGATAAGCGGATTATCCCGTCCGGTAGCCAAATCCGCCGCTAGAATGCCGCCAAACGTCCCCTTTGTTACGCCCACCGCATTTTGGCACACGGCTGACCAGATGTTCGGCCCGATTTGCCCAAACGCAGGCGCGCCATTGCGCGACAGACACACGAAACCTGACCATGTATGCTCCATCTCAACCGCCTCAAGCCCGGGAAAACGCTGATCAAAGAGCCGCTTATGCGTGCGCTTGACCTGTTCATGTTCGCCGGGCTTCAAACGTTGACTGGGGCGGTAGCTCAATCCGTGCCGGATCAGGATGCGATGATCAGTCGTATAACGCATGGTGATACCGGCAAAGGCATTCACCGGGGTCAGACCCCAGGCCTCGCTCACTCCATAGATCGCGCGCTCATCCTCGGTCAGGGGACGGCTCAAGCTGGCGTGGGCCACGAGATGCAAAAACTTCTGCTTGTGAAAACCAAACTGTTCACTGAACCCATTAGCGGCCATGATCATTTTGGGTGCGCGCACTGAGCCTTGTGGCGTCTTCATCGTCACGCCGTTCTGAAACTCGGCCTCAATCACGGGCGAATTTTCATGTACCGTTACATTGGGTGGCAACGTATCCGCCAGCCCACGTGTCAGGCCCGCCGGGTTCATCAAAACACAGCCAGGGGTGTAGACGGCGGCGGTGAAATGCGGACTGCCGAGGCGCGCGCGCAGATCATCCCCTTCGATCCACTCATAAGGCTCGCCGAGTGCCTCAAGTTCCGCCTTGAAGGGCTCTAGGACGTCCCTTGTCCCCTTAGGGCTGACCGCCGTGTGGTATTTACCGGCGCGGGACCAGTCGCAGTCTATCCTATGCGTCGTCACAACGTCTTCGAGATGGTCAATCGCCATACGCGCCAGCCGCATGAAGCGGTGGCTGCCGTCCAGTTCATCCAGCGACGAGCCGACATTATGAGGAAGATCAATCGCAAAGCCCGAGTTGCGCCCCGATGCGTTTTCACCCGCCTCACCTGCTTCGACCACTACAATCTTCTCATCCGGGCAGTTCTCGGCCAAACGACGTGCCGCCGCCAGACCGGCATATCCCGCACCCAAAACAACCCAATCGGCCTTGATGTCGCCTTTGAGTGCATCATGCGCCTTACGATCCGGCAAGATCGCGCTCCACCCATTGGTCTTGTCGTCTTGTGGCAAGCGGTTGATCTTCATTGGCTTAGCTTTCTTCGGCCCAGTTTGAGGGTTCAATGGCATAAAACACCAATGCGCTTTCCGCGACATATGTCAGTTCTGTTCCGGTAGGCAGCCAGATACTGTCCTTTGGTCCAGCTGTCAGATTGCCGGTTTGTGTACGCACAGTTAGCGACCCTTCCAGCACAAGCAGAACTTCGTCATATTGCACGGTCCATGGGATTTCCGCGTTGGTAAAGCGTCCGAACCCAGATCCAAGCCGCGTACCCATCGTGTGAGACGTCACCTCGGTCACTTGTGCCATCTCGCCATATTCAAAGCGTGGTGTGAAAGGCAGCTCAGCAAACCGTGCAACCTTGGCTGGGGTTTTTTCGGACATCGCAGGATCCTTTCGATTGACGTAAAACATACAGGGCTGTATCTATCCATGCAACCCTGTATGGAAGGCGCATATGCTCGACAGCGATACAGCAGATCGAAACACGAGACTGACCCGCGATGACTGGATCGAAGCGGCGCAAACTATGTTGATCGACAGTGGCGTCGAAGCTGTGCAGATCACGGTTCTGGCACGCACCCTTGGTGTCACACGCGGCAGTTTCTATTGGCATTTCGAAAGCCGAGAAGCGCTTCTTGACGCGCTCATCCATCGTTGGCGCACACGCAATACCAATGTCATGGTGGAAACGGTGGCTGATGCCAAAACCCTGGATGATGGCATTCTGGCGCTTTTTGCCGTCTGGACGGATCACCGGCGCTTTGACCCGGATCTTGATCAGGCGGTCCGCGACTGGGCACGCTATGACGACGCTTTGCGCGGAAAGGTCAAGGCCGAGGATGCCGCCCGCGTTCAGGCGGTGTCTGCGTTTTTTGAACGTTTCGGATATCCGCAACCAGAAGCCTTCATTCGTGCGCGCGTGATCTGTTTTACGCAGATCACCTACTACGCGCTGGACGTGGCCAACGACGAAACCCTGGAGGAGCGCCTTGGCTATCTTGAGGCGTATTTTCGAAGTTTTACGGGTCGGGATATTCAGCCCGATACCGTGGCCGCATATCGCAACATTCTCGCCCGAGAGGGGTCAGTGACATGAACACGCAACGCAGTGGTGGGCGGCGCGCACGCGCGGCGAAAAGGGTCAGCGCAGCCGAGAAGGTGTTCGATGCGGCATGGCGGCAATGGAAGAACCCTTATGCACCTATTGAGCAGTTTAGCAGCGACGAGATAGAGGCAATCCATGAAACCTCGCTCAAGGTGCTACGCGACATCGGGATCAAGGTTCTTAATGAAGAGGCAAGGGCCTTTTATATAAAAGCCGGGATGCGAGAAGGCGAAGACCACGTCATTCACTTTGATCCTGATATCTTGATGGACTTGATGGCGCATGCGCCGTCTGAAGTGACACTGCATAGCCATAATCCTGCGCGTACCGTGAAGATTGGCGGGCGACAGGTGGGTATAACGACGTCTGCAGGTTCGCCCAACTGTTCCGATCTGCAAAGCGGGCGACGCCCCGGCACGCTTCAGGATTATGACAACTTTTGCAAAGTGGCGCAGGCGTTTGACGTCATCCATTTCATTGGTCCGGTAGTCGAGCCACAGGACATTGCTATGGGGTTACGTCATTTGCATATGACCCGATCCATCGCCGCGCTGACCGAGAAAATCCCGTTTGTCTATTTCCGAGGACGCGAAGCAATTGCGGACAGCTATGAGATCCTGCAACTGGCTCATGGTCTAAGCCAGGAGGATTTCGTGAACACGCCGGTCAGCTATTCGGTGGCCAATTCCAACTCGCCTTTGCAGCTTGATGAGTTGATGTGCCGGGGCATCATTGACGCTGCCCATGGTGGCCAGATGATGATCCTCACGCCTTTTACCTTGGCTGGTGCCATGGCTCCGGTGACCATACCCGGTGCACTGGTCATGCAGAATGCCGAAGCTTTGGCGGGGCTCTGTCTGTCTCAGATTGTCCGGCCCGGTGCGCCTGTCTGCTATGGCAGCTTCACCTCGAATGTGGATATGAAATCCGGAGCGCCCGCCTTCGGGACGCCCGAGTATATGCGTGCAACGCAAATGTCGGGGCAGATGGCGCGGCGCTACAAGCTGCCCCTGCGATCGTCCAATGCCTG
>JBCAZO010000360.1:0-3340 GCA_038532975.1 Pseudomonadota bacterium | reverse complement strand
CTTGCCAATAAGGTGGATAATGTCGCCCGGTCTCAATCTTGAGATCTTTGGCATCCCAGTCTGACAAGGTTTCCCGCAGATTGCGTTTGGCGTCTGAGCCGCGCTGCTCCCTATTGAGCGCTTCAAGCCCGCCCTCCATGGCGCGCCGGGTTTGGCGATATAGTGCACGGATCAGCGACGCTTTCCAATTGTTCCACGTATCGGGGCCTACACCACGGATGTCGCAAACTGTGAGGACGCAAAGCAAATCGAGACGCTCTTTGGTTTGCACCGCTTTGGCAAAATCACGCACTGTGCGCGGATCGGCGATGTCGCGCTTTTGTGCCATGTCTGACATTAAGAGGTGATAGCGCACCAGCCACTCGACCGTTTCGCACTCTGCGGGTTTGAGTCCGAGACGTGGGGCAATATGCCGGGCCAATTGCGCGCCCAGGATTGAATGATCCTCATCCCGGCCTTTGCCCAGATCATGGACCAAAAGTGCTACATAAAGCACGCGACGATTGACACCTTCGTCGAGGATCGAAGATGCCACAGGTAGTTCTTCAATCAACTCACGCCGCTCAATCTGAGCCAGTTGGCTGATCGTCTGAATGGTGTGCTCGTCCACTGTGTAGCTGTGATACATGTTGAACTGCATCATCGCGCGAATTGGCTCGAACTCTGGAATAAAGGCCGACAAAATCCCAAGTTCGTTCATACGACGCAGGGCGCGTTCAGGGTTGCCGTGCTTGAGAAGCAGATCAAGAAAAAGCTTCTGCGCTTCGGGGGTGGTTCTGAAGTCGGCGTCAATCAGGTGCAAGTTGGCCGTAACCAACCGCATGGCGTCCGGGTGGATCAAAAGCCCTGTGCGCAGTCCTTCTTCAAACAGGCGCAGCAGGTTGAGACGGTCTTTGAGAAAACTCTTTTCATTCACGATTCCGAGCCGACCGTTCACTTCGATATAGCCGGGCTTCATTTTCCGCCTGCGCGCAAAAAGGCGTTGCAACAAAGGTTCGGATTTGACGTGATCGGCTTCCAGCTTGGTGAGCAGAATACGGGTCAGATCACCCACTACCGTGGCTTGGCGGAAATAGTCTTGCATAAAGACTTCAACTGCACGACGGCCAGCTCCATCAGTATAGCCCATGCGTTCGGCCACTTCGACCTGCATATCAAAGGTTAGCTGTTCGGTAGCGCGCCGCGTTGCCAGATGTAAATGACAGCGCGTTGCCCAGAGGAAATTCTCAGCCTGTGCAAAGAGGTCAAATTCATCTTGTGTGAAAAGCCCACGCTCGACGAGCTGTGCCACATCGTCCACCTGATAGGTATACTTGGCAATCCAGAAAAGAGATTGCAGGTCCCGAAGTCCGCCTTTGCCCTCTTTGACATTGGGCTCGACCATATAGCGTTGGCCTTGCTTTTCGTGCCGCGTATC
This sequence comes from Pseudomonadota bacterium, assembly GCA_038532975.1. GTDB lineage: Bacteria > Pseudomonadota > Alphaproteobacteria > Rhodobacterales > Rhodobacteraceae > Roseovarius. The sequence goes on along the minus strand of JBCAZO010000360.1, from coordinate 1,923 downwards.
ACGCTCTTGCAGCTTGGCTTCGACGAATTCTCGCTCGGTTCCTTTAAACAAATCATCGCGCAGCCTCGCGCCCAGATCTTCGCCCAGATCCATATCTCCAAAGAGAAAACGGCGCTCCAAAAGGGCCGTGCGGATGGTGAAATCCTGAGCGCCGAGACGAAGGCAATCGCGCACGGTACGGCTGGAATGACCGACCTTGAGCTTGAGATCCCATAGAACATAGAGCGTGCTCTCGATCACGCTCTCGGCCCAGGCAGTTACTTTGTATGGCGTCAGGAACAGCAAATCGACATCCGATTGCGGTGCCATCTCGCCGCGCCCGTATCCTCCGACTGCGAATACGGCGAGGCGTTCGGATTGCGTTGGATTGGACAAGGTATGCAGATGCTCGGTCGCAAGCCAAAGTGCGCTTTGGACAAGGCAATCGGTCAGCCAGCTATAGGATCGGGTTGCGGCATGTGCGGCAAATGGCGTTTGCGCCAAAGCATCAGCAATAACATTGCGCCCTTTAGTTTTCGCTTCCATCAGAGTAGCAACAGCCAGTTTGCGCAACTGCGCATCATCGCCCTCGGTTGCGGCAACATGTGTCTCTATCCGTTGCCTGACAGCGCTTAGGTCGAATATCTGATCTGCAGGGCAGATCAGAGTGTCAGGCAATGGCGGGTTGTCTTTCATACAAGGATTTTACGCGATCCTCTGATCAAAACCCAGAGCCCGCGAAACTTCCTGGTGCAGGAGAGATTACAACGACCTGCCGGTTTTGGATGGTAGCCACGGCCAGTCCTCGCTGGGTCGTGCCGTTAGGAAGAAAACGGAAGATGCCATTGACGCCGCCAAACCCTGCAGATTGGGTGAGACGTCCACGTGAAAAGGCATCGCTTTGGCCTGACTGCGCAAGTGCGCCTATTGCTGCAATCGCATCATAGGACAGCCCAGCAAGAGGATGTGGTGTACTGCCATTTGCCGCTTGAAAACGGCTGCGGAATTGCAGCACGCGTTGTGGATCGGGCATGGCAAACCACCCGCCCTGAACCCCCGGCAGATCGCGGGTTTGCGGCGGTGTATCCCAACGTGAGAGACCAATGTATTGAATGGTTTCCGATGACAGGCCTGCTTCGGGCAGCATTTGAGTAAACAAAGGCAAAGCGCCAGCACTGTTGGCGTCAATGAAAATTGCATCTGCCGAGTTTTGTTCTGCGGCGGTGCGAATGGCCGGCACGGCAGCAATCACGCTTTGCTCGGAAAAGGCGTAGGATACCGTTCCAGCTTGCGATGCGCCGTTTGCGGAAATCGCTTGTTGAATGGCTTGACGGCCAAGCTCTCCGGCCAGATTACTAGAGTGGACCGTCAGAATACGCTTGCGCCCTTGGCTGACAGCATAGCGTGTTAGGCGGTTGGCGGTGTCCTGAAACGTTTGGCCTAGGATGAAAAGGTTTCCACCTGCAATCGTAGAGTTGTTGGAAAAGGCAAGCACATTGACGCCTCTGGGTGCGACCGCCACGGCTGCAGCATTGGCAGATTCCGCATGCAGCGGTCCGACAATTATCTTAGCGCCGTCTTCAACCGCCTTCTGTGCGGCTTGTTGTGCCTGCCCTGCATTACCTGCGGTGCCATAAACGCGCAGGTCAATTTGCACCCCGGACAGATCAGCCACTGCAAGTCTTGCGGCGCTTTCCAGGTCTCTGGCAAGTTTTTGTTCGTTAGCATTTGACGCCCCATGCGGCACCAACAGTGCTACCGGAACCGGGGCGCCCGGTGTGATCGATGTGCTGGCGTCCGTCGACAATCCTGTTTGACATGCAGCCAGCACGAACAATGCGGTAATCATCGCGATGCAGGCACGCAGCTTGCGAAGAACTGAAAAAACGGCAAACATCAAAAGGAACTCCTGTCTTCCGGCGCAGCTAGGTGCCGCTGGTTTTC
>JBCAZO010000359.1:0-3346 GCA_038532975.1 Pseudomonadota bacterium | reverse complement strand
ATATCTGGCCGGATCGGCCCGAGCGCGCAGAGCCAAAGACCTGCGCGACCTTGCAACTGAAGTGTCACGTTTGTCGCCTCAGGCGCTCACGCGTACGAACCAAGAAGAAGTTGATCATGCGCCAAAATACCCTGCGAATTTCACAAAGGGCCTCGCGCATGATGAATATGGTGTGCTCAACGAGCAGGATGATTATGCCTGTTTCGTTCAAGCCATCAATTCACCCAATCCAGGCGATTTCGACAAAAACATCACGCGCTTTGACGACCATTTTGACTGTCAGCCACTGGATGCCGACTACAAGCCTCTAAAAGATAAAGAGGGCAATAAAGTTAAAACCCAGTGGCGCGGATGGGAAAGCCCTCGCGCCGGTCATGTTTATGAGCTTCAAGGCCCAGATGCCGGGGCCGTCGGTATGGCCCCTGCCCCGCGCGTCAGCACGCCAGAGTTGGCTGTTGAGATGGCCGAAGTCTATGGGCTGGCGATTTTGCGCGACGTTCCCTTCACCAAGATTTGCGAAGGTAAAGGTGAGCGGCTTTGCGGGAAAAAATCAAAGCCAGCACAACTCGATGCGGATCAGGTGGCCTCGCTCATTGCAGGCATGGACTTCTTTTCCGCACCAGACGACAGCATGGATCAGTTTGCACGCAATCGCCGGGATGCACGTCTGATTGGCGGGCCGATCACATCTGAAACGGCCTTTCGCGGCTCCACACCAGGCGCCATGGCTGGACCCTATATTTCGCAATTCATGCTGGTAGGGTCAGACTCACGCGCTGGCGGCAATCCTGGTGCGGGTGTTTCAAACTTCCCTGGCGAAAACTCAGGTTGGGATTTCCGAGACGGGTTTATTCAGTATGGCTCGATCACAATCGACCAGCGCACGCAATCCGCCAAAGGCTGCCTTGACTATATGACGGATTGGCCTTCGTGGCGCGATGTCCAGAACGGCGCGGATTTCCGTGGGTTGGATGTGTTCGAACCCAAGCGGCGCTTCATCACCACGCCACGAGACCTGGCGACTTATGTGCATTACGACCAGCTTTACGAGGCATATCTCAACGCGGCCCTGTTGTTACTGGAAATGGGTGCGCCGACCTCAAAAGGCATGCCAGAGCCCTCTTATTCCGGGCATCGCACCGCCTTTGCGACCTTTGGTGGACCACATGTTCTTTCGCTGGTTTGTGAAATCGCCACGCGTTGTCTCAAGGCTGTGCGCCGTCAGAAGTTCAACTACCACCGCCGGGCACGTCCCGAAGCGATGGGCGGGCGGCTGACATTGGCCTGTGCCGGAGAGCTCGAAAAACTGGGCTGCGCCGGAGACGCGTTTGCGGAGATGCTGGACCAGATGCCAAAGGACCTTTTGAAGGCCGTTGTGCATCACAACAAGGACCAGAACTCGCATGCAATGGCCAAGATGCGGCGCCTGGCCTGTGGTCATAAAGGGGCCGGACTGCCAGGGTGCATCGACGAAGACTGCAACCTCTTGCTGCCAATGGCCTTCCCCGAAGGCAGCCCAATGCATCCCGCCTACGGCGCCGGTCATGCGACTGTCGCAGGCGGATGTGTCACGATCCTCAAAGCATTCTTTGAGATGTTTGAGGATTGCGACAGCAAGGTCGAGCGCAAACTCACCTATTGCGACGCCAAGGGCAACGACCAGCCTATTCGTTATGTCCCGAACGAAGACGGCTCGGCTCTTGTGCAGGATCCAAAGTCGAACGACGCACTGACGATCCAAGGTGAGCTCGACAAACTGGCGGCCAATATCTCTATCGGCCGCAACATGGCAGGCGTTCACTACTACTCAGACTACTACGACAGTCTGCGTATGGGTGAGCGCGTCGCGGTGGGCCTCCTGATGGAGCAAAGCCCGACATACGTGGAACCGGTGGAGATGTCCTTCACCAGCTTCGACGGCGATCATATACGGATCTCCGGTGCCGCCGGGGCCGCGCCTTCCATTTCCATCCTCGATCAGTCAGGACGTCCCGTCCAATTGGCTGACTGGTGTCTTCGCCATGTGAGTGGGGCGGAGACCATGGAGGATCTGTAGCGGCCTAGTCCTTCGTCGCTACAGCGAGCCCCGCATCTTACTCCTGAGATGCGGGGCTTTTGATTTGGTTTCCGGTTGAGGAATGACGTTCAGTAATCTTTCTCAAAGAACACGCCAACCCCTGTGTTCCCGTCGTTGCTCGTGCCGCCGCGCACCGTCAGGTTCTTGTTAATGTCCAGATTGAGATTGATCTCCTGGTTGCCTTCGCTGTCAACAACCACTTCTGAGTAAATGTTTTCGTCGATATAGGTTCCGGCACGCACCTGGTTGGCCCCGTCTTCGGTTGTGGTGACATCCAGATCGCTTAACCCCAGAGACTTGCGCAGCGATCCGCTTAGACCACCTGAGCTTTGACCCGACAACGTAGCGGCTGCGGCGACAAGCTGTGCGGCTTGAAACGGTGAAATGCTGTCAAGACCACGCCCGAAAAGAAGTCGCGCAACGGCCTCTTCCTGCGGTAGATCCGGTTCGGATTCAAAACGAACGGTTGGGTCGCTCGCTAAACCCTCCAAGATGATGCGCACCAGAAAATCATCTGATTGTGTCTCGGCGACAAAGCGCAGGAACGGGTCCAGCGCACCGCGCAAATCAATCAAACCCTGCGTAAGATCAAGACGCCGCCCGAGAATATCCAGCCGCCCGCGGATAAGCTCGAATACGCCACTTGCGGTAACGTTGGCTGTGGTTCCGCCCAACCGCAGTCGACCACCCAATTCTGCGTCAAGTCCGCGTCCGCGCACAAAAATCCGATTGGGGGCATTGATCGTTAAATCGAGCGGGAAGACGGCACTGGGACCTTTGGATTTTTGACCGGTTAGGCCAGCTCGCTCCTGAGTAAGGCGCACATCTGCAGGTGTATTCACATGACGCATGTCCAGAATGCTTCCTGGTGCAGCGGATGTGCTGGAGGGCACCATCACTTCGGTCTCTCCAAGCGATAGAACGCCACCGATGCGCGCACCGCCAGTTAACGCGCCGTCCACTGTGACCTGGCCCGATACGGTCGTGCGATAGAGATTTGGATCGGACACGCCAAGGTCATTGAGGCTGGCCTGAAGTGTCGCCGGGAAAGGCGTACTGAGGGTGATTGGTCCTGTGACACGAAAGCTGCCACCGGTTCCCGCATTTCCAGTTATGTCCGGGCGCGCCTGGCCTTGCGCCAAATCCACGCGCCCCGAAAGGTCTTGCAAGACCAATCCGGACCCCGGCAATGCCACCCTGCCCTGTTCTGTTGTGATCGTTCCAGATAGCGCGTCTAGTCGTGCTGGTCCGTCAAGACGCAAATCAAAC
>JBCAZO010000358.1:0-3349 GCA_038532975.1 Pseudomonadota bacterium | reverse complement strand
ATGGACCATCTCCACAAGCGGTTTCAAACGCGCCTGTGGATGTGTCCACAGGCAACTTACATCCGTCCTCCGACGGCTCCGATAGGGGTCTGTTGAACAAGCATTGCTTTGTCCTCATTCGGATTCAGTTGCAGAATGCCGTGGATAGAAAAGGGCCTGAGTCGCCTCAAGCCCTGTTAGGAGTCACGGATTGGAGCTGTGACCCAAAGGTCACGTTACCCTCTGAGTACGCCGCCTGTCGCCTTCACCACTTTCTCGACGATCTTGGCGGAAACGGCCTCAATATCGGCCTCTTTCAACGTCGCCTCGGTCGGTTGCAGACGCACCGTGATGGCGAGGCTTTTCTTACCGTCACCCAGACTGCCACCGATAAACTCGTCAAAGACGCGCACGTCCTCGATCAAGGCTTTGTCGGCTCCAGCGGCGGCATTCACGAGCGTCAGGGCCTCAACCTCGGCATCAACAACAAAAGCAAAGTCGCGCTCGACCGACTGCAGATCGCTGATCTCCATTGCGCCTCTGCTGGCCCCGGCCTTGCGGGGTTGCGGGATTTCATCGGGCCAGAGCGTGAAGCCCACGACAGGACCTTTCACATCCATCTCGCGCAATACTTTGGGGTGCAGCTCGCCAAACACACCGAGAACCTTCTTGGGGCCAAGACAAATCATGCCATGACGCCCAGGATGCCACCATTCACGCGCGCCGCGCAGAATCTGTACCTTGGCGGGTGCGCCCAGCGCCGAAAGCACCGCCTCCGCATCCGCCTTGGCATCATAAAGATCTACCGCGCGGCTGCTGCCTTGCACGTCCTTTGGCCCGGTCCGGCCCACAAGAATGCCGCAGACTTGCACGTGCTGTTCTTCGGGCTCACCACCGTGGAACGCGTGCCCAACCTCAAAAAGTGCCAAATCCATGGCCCCGCGCGCCTCATTGCGCGCGGCTGCCTGCAACAACCCCGGCAGGAGCGCCGGACGCATGTGGCTCATCTCGGAACTGATGGGATTGGCCAGCATCGTCGCGTCAGATCCACCTCCGAAGAGGGTCGCACTGGCCTGATCAATAAAGCTGTAGGTGACGCATTCATTGTAGCCCAGTGCCGCTGCGGTGCGCCGCGCTGTGCGCTCGCGCTTTTGCGCAGAGCTTAGAATGGGTTTGGGCACGCCGGTCTGGGCGCGTGGCATGGGTTTGCCTTCCAGCTTGGTGAGCGAGGCAATGCGTGCCACTTCTTCCACGAGGTCCGCCTCGCCCAGGATATCAGGCCGCCAGCTGGGCACATGCGCCATGTTTCCCTCTAGCTTGAAGCCAAGGCTTGTCAGTGTCTGGCGTTGCTCGGACTCCGGGATATCCATCCCGACAAGTGATTGCACGCAGGCTGCATTGAGCTTGTAGGCGCGGCTTACATCGGGCACTTCTCCGGCGACCACCACGTTGGACGGCTCGCCACCACAGAGATCAAGGATCATCTGCGTAGCCAGTTCATGACCTTCCATGTTGAATGCGGGATCAATGCCGCGCTCATTGCGATAACGCGCATCGGAATTGATCTTGAGCGCACGGCCGGTATGAGCGATCTGTATATGGTCCCAGACCGCCGCTTCGAGAAACACATTGGTGGTCTCATCGGTGCAGCCCGTCTCCAGACCGCCCATGATGCCGCCTATGCTCTCAATGCCTGCGTCATCGGAAATCACCACTTGCCCCGCGCTGAACGTGTATTCCTTTTCGTCCAGTCCGATAAGCGTTTCACCACCCTTCGCACGGTGCACCCGAAGGTTGCCTTTGACCTTGTCGGCATCAAAGACGTGCAGCGGGCGGTTACGGTCATAGGTGAAGAAATTGGTGATATCGACAAGCGCCGAGATGGGGCGCAGTCCGATGGCGCGCAAGCGGTCCTGCAGCCACTCAGGGCTGGGGCCGTTCTTGACGTTGCGAATGAGACGCCCAGCAAAGACAAAACAGCCGCCTTCGCAGGTATCCTCGTCAATGGTCACAGTGATGGGACTTGGGAATTGGCCTTCTACCTTGGCGGAGGACGCCTCTTTCATCGTTCCCAGACCACGCGCCGCGAGATCAAGCGCAATCCCCCGCACACCCAGTGCATCGGGCCGATTGGGCGTGATGGCGATATCGATCACCGGGTCCACCTTCACCGGATCGTTTTCTGCCAGCCAGTCGATGAAACGTTCTCCAACCTCACCGGAGGGAAGCTCGATGATGCCATCATGCTCCTCCGAAAGCTCCATCTCGCGCTCTGAGCACATCATGCCATAGCTCTCGATGCCGCGGATTTTGCCCACGCCGATGGTGGTGTCGATGCCCGGCACATAGACCCCAGGTTTGGCAATCACGACGGTGATGCCTTCGCGTGCGTTGGGCGCGCCGCAGATTATTTGCGTTTCCCCTTCGTCGGTCATGACCTGGCACACACGCAGGCGATCCGCGTCAGGGTGCTGTTCCGCCTTGAGTACCTTGCCGATGGTAAAGTCCTTCAGCCGCTCACCCGGATTGATGATCTCTTCGACTTCCAGCCCAAGATCGGTCAGCGCCTCGGAAATCTCCGCCACGCTTGCATCGGTCTCAAGATGGTCTTTCAGCCAAGACAGGGTGAACTTCATCGGCTCTTATCCATAAATTTCAGTCGCGTCCCGCGCGCTTTACCGGATTAGTGCTGCGCATAAAAGAGGGCTGAAGGCCTTGGGCTACTTTCTTGTCAAAAATTACCCAAATTCAAACGCCCATAACCCCGCGACGCACGAGGTTTAGACCACCTATCACCAACACGGCGAGGGTCAGCTTGCGAAAGAGGGCCTGATCAATGCGGTCCTGAATTGAAAACCCGATCCAAAGCCCAAGCAATGCAGGCGGGATCAGCATGAGAGAAAAAGGTATCGTTTGTGCATTGAGTACCCCGGAAAACAGGTGTGCCGCCACCAAAAGCACAGCGCCCACCCCGTAGATCACCCCCTGAACGCGCATCTGCTCGGTTTTTTCTGTGTTCATCGCCGTCAGCATGATCGCGGTTGGCGGCCCCCACACGCCCGATATGCCGCCAAAAAACCCGGCCACTGCTCCGATGCCCGCTTCAATCCGTTTTCCGGGATTGGGCGGCAGCGCCAGAGGTTTGCCAATAAGCGCAAAACCGGAATAGATAACCACCGGCACGCCGATGATCAGCAGCATCAAGGCCTCGGGGATCACAGGGACAAGCTGGGCTGAGCCGAGCATGAAAAACACACCCGCCAGAAGAAAAATCCGGAACTTCCACACAGACCCCAAGGCCGCCAGCACGCCATTGCGCAGGGCCTGCCATCCGTTAGAGACCAGTGTTGGCAAAATCAGGGCGGCCAGG
>JBCAZO010000357.1:0-3349 GCA_038532975.1 Pseudomonadota bacterium | reverse complement strand
TCGTGCCTTGCAGCTTACTTCAACAAAAAGACGATCTTCTTGTTGGCCTTCTCGCTGACCCTGGTCTCGTTTGTCCTTGGGATCGTTGGTGGGCCAGGTGCTCTGCGGGCTGTGGCCATTTGCGCCGGCTTGTTGCTTTTGACCGGGATGGTATCTTACGCGTTCCGCGAATTCCTCATCCAGATGGCCGAAAGCAATGTGGGGGCATCGTTGACGGGCAATCCGCCTGTACTCTATGCCTGCTTGTTGATCCCAATCATCCTGATCGTCTTGTCGCAGATTCAGGGCTGGCCAATCACCGAGTTTGCACTTGCGGCCTTGATCCTAGTGGTGATCCTGATTGGGATGAACACCGAGACTGCCAAGGAGCTACGCACAGCCCCTATGACGGCTGCGTTTGGGATGTTCGTGATCTTTACATATGCAATCGCGGGCATTTTCGCGCCTTACATCGCACCGCATGGCGAGGCTGAGGTGATATCGTCCGCCTTCGCGCCCGCCGATGAATCCATGCTTCTGGGCGCGGATCAGCTGGGCCGAGACATGTTCAGTCGTATTGTCTATGGCGCACGCAACTCGGTTGGCCTCGCGCTGACCGCGACTGTGGCAGCGTTTGTGCTTGGTGCGGGTGCCGGACTTTTGGCGGCAACCAAGGGCGGCTGGTTTGACCAGCTGATGGGCCGGATCGCCGATGTGATCATGTCGATCCCATCCTTGATCTTCGCTCTTCTGATGCTGTCGATCTTCGGGCCCAGCACGGTGGTCATCATCTGCGCGGTCGCCATTATCTATGCCCCGCGCGTGTTCCGCCTAACCCGAGCGGTCGCGGGCAACGTGGTGGTGATGGACTACATCGAGGCAGCCAAGCTGCGTGGGGAAGGTACTGGCTATCTGATCCGCCGCGAGATCCTGCCAAACTCAACAGCGCCTCTTATTGCTGAGTTTGGTCTGGAGTTCTGCTTCGTGTTCCTGCTTGTTGCGGGTCTCAGCTTCCTGGGTCTTGGCATCCAACCGCCTACGGCGGACTGGGGTTCCATGGTGCGCGAGAACGCGACGCTGATCTCGTTTGGTGACATCACGCCACTTATTCCGGCGGCAGCGATTGCGCTGTTGACGGTGGCGGTCAACTTCGTGGTTGACTGGATGCTGTTCCGGTCTTCCGGTCTGAAGGAGCAATAAATATGGCTACTAAGAAGAAAGAAGTCCTTCTCAAAATCGAAGACCTCAAGATTGAGGGGTACTCAGACGAAACCTGGGTGCCCATCATCAAGGGGGTCGACCTGACCCTTCACCGCGGTGAGGTGATGGGCCTCATCGGTGAATCCGGTGCAGGTAAATCCACCATCGGCGCGGCGGCCATGGGCTATGCCCGGGACGGCACGCGCATCGTGGAAGGGTCAAAAATCGAGTTTGACGGGATGGAGTTGACCACGGCGACGGAGGGCGAGAAACGCGCCCTGCGTGGTTCTCGAATTGCTTATGTGGCGCAATCCGCTGCGGCTTCGTTCAACCCGGCCCATAAGATCATTGATCAACACACCGAGGCGCCGCTGCATTATCGCATTCAAAAGCGCATGGAAGCGCAGGAAGATGCGATGGACCTTTATGAGCGGCTGCGGTTGCCGAACCCCAAGGAAATCGGGTTTAGGTATCCGCACCAAGTCTCGGGTGGTCAGTTGCAGCGCGCGATGACGGCGATGGCGATGTCCTGTCGTCCTGACCTAATCATCTTTGATGAGCCGACCACGGCGCTGGATGTGACCACCCAGATCGAGGTTTTGGCCGCGATCCGGGACATTGTAGATCAGTTCAACACTGCGGCCCTCTACATCACTCATGACCTCGCGGTTGTGGCGCAGATGGCCGATACGATCAAAGTGCTGCTGAAAGGCAATGAGGTTGAGGAAGCCCCAACCGAGGAGATGCTCAACAATCCCAAGGAAGACTATACCAAGTCGCTCTGGGCTGTGCGCAGCTTTGAAAGCCCACAGCGGCATCGTCCAAAAGATGGCGTTCCGCTCATTTCAGTGAAGAATGTTGATGCGTCCTATTCTGCCGGACCCAAGATTTTGGATGATGTGTCGTTCGATATCTACGAGGGGATGACCGTGGCGGTCGTTGGGGAATCTGGGTCAGGTAAATCCACCACAGCTCGGGTGATCACCGGGCTTCTGCCGCCGTCCAAAGGTGAGGTCCTCTTCAAAGGAGAGCCTTTCCCGCCAGACTATCGGAACAGGTCGAAGGACCAGTTGCGGCAATGCCAGATGATTTATCAGATGGCCGATACCGCACTAAACCCGAAGGTGAAGATTTCCGAGATTATCGGTCGACCGGCGCAGTTCTATTCAGGGCTGACGGGGGCGGATTTGAAGAACAGGGTGGACGAGATCCTCGATCTGATCGAGCTTGATCCATCGAAGTTCTATAACCGCTATCCGTCGGAGTTGTCCGGCGGTCAGAAACAGCGGATCGGCATTGCCCGGGCGCTTGCCGCTGAGCCAACATTCATTGTCTGTGACGAGGTCACCTCGGCGTTGGACCAACTGGTGGCAGAAGGCATTCTACGCCTGCTGGACCGGCTGCAAAATGAGTTGAACCTGGCCTATATGTTCATCACGCATGACCTTGCAACGGTGCGGTCGATTGCCGATGAGGTGATCGTGATGCAGCAGGGCAAGGTTGTAGAGCAAGGGCCGAAGGACGACATGTTCAAGCCGCCGCATCATCCTTACACAGACCTGCTTTTGAGCTCTGTGCCTGAAATGGATCCCAATTGGCTCACAACGCTTCTGGAAGAGCGGGGTGTCGACAATGTGGGGGATGCGGCCTCGGCTAAGATTGGCGAATAGCAGTTTGGTCTGAATTGTAAAACAGAGCGGCCGCCCAAAGAGGCGGCCGTTTTATTGTTATCCGGTGATGGCCATGCCAGTGAGCACCATCGTGCCCAAAATGAGCGCATAGACCAATAGAACAGCAGGCCAGGAGCCGCGCTTGGCCTGCACTTCGCGGATCAGTTCATCGCGGGTCATTGTGATCACTCCCAAAAACACAGAGGCGCTAAACGGGATGGCCGCTCAACGCCTTGGCTTACCGTATGTAGGCAGAAAGGTTTAACGCGTGGTTAGCGTATCAGCCAACGATGGCCATGGCTGAGAAAATCAAAGTGCCAACAAGTACGCCGTATACGAGAACGACGGCTTGCCAGGTGGCACTATGCATACGAAGTTCGCGGTTCAGTTCGTCGCGTGTCATGGGTGCCTCCTTAGATTGGCGATAACGTTTTGGGTCGAACACGACTTGTTCTATGAAACGCATTTAGTGAAAAAAAATGCCTATGCAATTGATTTCG
>JBCAZO010000356.1:0-3358 GCA_038532975.1 Pseudomonadota bacterium | reverse complement strand
TGGTCGTATTCTGTGCGCAACCAGTCCTGAAACCCAATGGGGTCTTTGGCATTGCGCGCCTCATAAACATCTAGAATGTGATCCAACACGCCAGTCTTCGACTTTTTGACATGCAGGTATTTCAAACCCAGCATCTTGCGCGCCTCATGCATGGGACGCCCTTCAATCACCAGAAGATAAAGCGCCGAGGCAAAACCGGCGCGGTCTGCGCCTGACTTGCAATGCATCACAAAGGGTTTTTCGATGGATCGAAAATGCTCAATCAATTCCAGTATGTCCTCGGCAGGCGGGGCATGGCGCGCCTGCATGCTGACGGAAATCAGATTGAGTCCAAGCTCACGACAGGTTTCCTCTTCCACAAGGTAATGCGCCGAAGGGTAGCTGCCGCGAAGGTTCAGGACTGTTTTTATGCCATCCGCCTTCATCTGCTCAAACCGCTTTCGTGTCGGATGGTTCGAGCGATACACCCCCGGAGCGATTTGAAAGAAGTTTGTCCAGATGCCGCGCAGGATCGCATGATCAAACCACAGGTTGTAAATCTGCGCTCGCCTGCGGTTCTCAGGGGTCGACAAATCCGTATTGTAGGAGGCGCGCAAATTCGCTTCCCACTCCGATATGCGTTTGAAAAGCTTCACGTGATTGCGCCCCAACGGATCCGTCGGTCCCATTTAGGGTGCAGGGCAGACAAGCACAAGCACAAGGACAGGCCAAGAGCATTGGGGAATTGACGGCAGATGGCATCGGAGTAATCTCTGCGCGCCTTAACAAGGAGTGTGCCCATGACCGGTGCAGGCGGACGGCCCTATCTTGCAATTCCCGGACCTTCGATCATGCCGGACCGCGTGCTTCAGGCCATGCATCGCCCTGCGCCAGATATCTATTCTGGTGCTCTAGTCGACTCGATCCCGCCGCTTGTGGATGACCTGCGTGCGATCGCGCGAACAAAGGGGGAGGCGGCAATCTACATCGGCAACGGCCATGCTGGCTGGGAAGCTGCGATGGCCAACACGCTGCAACCCGGCGACAAGGTGCTGTTCCTGGCCACAGGGCGGTTTGCCTATTCTTGGTCCGAGATGGCCGAAGGGTTAGGGGTCACATTCGACGTGCTTGATTTTGGGCGGCAAAGCCCTGTGGATCCAGCCCGTGTAGAGGAGACGCTTCGGGCTGATAAATCCCATGATATCAAAGCGGTGATGGTGTGCCATGTCGATACTTCTACGTCTGTTTGCAATGATATGCCGTCCATTCGAGCCGCCATGGATGCCGCGGGTCATCCGGCTTTGCTGTTTGCTGATTGTATCGCGTCGCTGGCCTGTGACCGGTTTGAAATGGACGCGTGGGGCGTTGATGTGACAATGGCCGCAAGCCAAAAGGGCCTCATGACTCCGCCCGGGCTGGCATTTGTATTTTTCAGTGAAAAAGCGGCTCAAGCGCGTGCGCGGATCGACCGGGTCAGCCGATACTGGGATTGGGTGCCGCGGTCGCGGCCCAAGATGTTTTATCAGTACTTCATGGGCACCACCCCGACGCACCATATCTATGGCCTACGTGCTGCGCTGGACATGATCGTCGAAGAGGGGTTCGACGCAGTTTGGGCACGGCATGAGCGGTTGGCCCATGCCATATGGGCAGCCTGCGAAATCTGGGCGCAGGATGGCCCTTTGCGGCTCAACATCGCCAATCAAGACCATCGCAGCCGGGCGGTCACATCGCTTTCGCTGGATGCGCAAAACGGCACACGCCTGAGGCAGTGGCTTGAGGCCGAGATGGGCCTGACTTTAGGCATTGGACTTGGCATGGAAACGCCGGATGATCCTGGATCAGACAGAGCGTTTCGCATTGGTCACATGGGGCATGTGAATGGTCAGGCTGTTCTAGGCGTGCTCGGGGCCATGGAAGCCGGTCTTAAGTCGTTGGGCATCCCGCATGGTGTTGGGGCCATTGACGCAGCCGCGCGTGTGCTGGCCAAAGGCTCAATGGCTACGCCCGGCGCAAAAGCAGCCGAGTGATCGCCCAGTTTATCAGCCATCCCGCTACCAGCACGATGTGAAATCCGAAAACGGCCCATAGGACCATGAAAATCCAAATTAAGTTCACTGCGCCCATGACAAGAGCAGCGTTGGTGTAATTGGGAGCTTCTGAAACTTCACGATTGTGCATAGACAAAACAGTAGCGCAGCTTTTGAAATTTTCAGATAAAATTTCCGCGTTCGGCGTGTTTTTTCCAATTTACCGAATGAACCGTTTATCCGCGTGCCGTCTGAAGCGCTTTGGGAAGGGTTGTTTCCAAAAGAGCCATGTCCGCTTTCGGGCCGCAACTAATGCGAATGCATCTATCTTGTGGTGCGACGAATGGCATGCGAACAAACACACCCTGCTCGACCAGTGCAGCTAGCACGCGCCGGGCAAATGCACCGTCCAAACCACAATCCACTGCGACGAAATTTGTCGCCGATGGCACGGCTGCTAGTCCATTTTCGGTTGCGATTGCGCTGATCTGATCCCGCGCTGCGGCGACATCGGCACAGGTCTTTGCCAACCACTCCGTATCCTGCAACGCTGCCAAAGCGCCGATCTGCGCCACCCGGTTCATGCCGAAATGGTTGCGGATCTTGTCAAAGCTGCGGATCAGCTCTGCCGCGCCCAGCGCGTATCCCACGCGCGCTCCGGCCATACCGTAAGCCTTGGAAAAGGTGCGCATCCGAATGAAGCGGCTGTCATCTATCGCAATTTCGGGCGCCGTGCCATTGGGCGCAAACTCCACATAAGCCTCATCCAACACCAACAAGCAGCCGTCAGGCAGACCATCCAGAGCGCGGGCAAGCTTCGGTCCTTCGTGCCAGGTGCCCATCGGATTGTCCGGATTGGCGAGGTAGACAAGCTTCGCGCCAACATCTTTCGCTTTGGTTAACAAAGCGCTCGGGTCTTCATGATCGTCGCTGTAGGGCACCTTATGCAGAGCACCGCCAAACCCGGCCACATGGTAGTTGAATGTGGGATAGGCCCCGTCCGAAGTGACGACAGCGTCACCGGGGCCGATCATGAGCCGCACAAGGTAGCCCAAAAGCCCGTCAATCCCTTCGCCCACAACGATGTTCTCCACGCCTACGCCATGATGTGTGGCCAGCGCCCGGCGCAAGTCATGGCTTGTCGGATCACCGTACATCCAGATATCGCCGGTTGCGGCTTGCATCGCGGCGATGGCTATGGGAGAGGGACCAAAGACATTCTCATTGGCTCCTAATCGCGCAGCAAAGGGCGCGCCGCGCTGACGTTCCTGTTCTTCGGGGCCGACGAAAGGCACCGTGGCGGGCAGGGATTTGACGAGTTGTGTGTAGCGTGGACCGGACATGAAAGC
>JBCAZO010000355.1:0-3374 GCA_038532975.1 Pseudomonadota bacterium | reverse complement strand
GGGTGCGCGCGTACGGGTCCTGACGGGCAGACACCAAGAGTTCTTGTCCTCGAAAGAGATCAAGCACTTTAAGCGCGCCTTCGGTGCTGATGCCTGCTTCCACCAGATAGCGCAGGCCGCTTTGATCTGCTGCGTTTTCCTCGGCGCGGGTGTGCACGAAAAAGAGGCGCTGTGCCGTGGTCTGTGCGCCGAGTGCGACAGCACCCGCCGCCTCGGCACCGCCACCAGCCGCAACCGCGGCAACCGCGGCAAGGGCCGATCCGATGCCAGCCGCCGTGCGTGCATTTCGAAGGTTGATCGGGCGCCGTGTCAAATGCCCATTAGCAATATGCGCGGCCTCATGCGCGATCACCGATTGCAGCATGTCAGGTGTTTCCATGCGTTGGATCAGGCCGGAATTGAGGAAAATATGATTGCGATCAATGACAAAGGCATTCAGAGAGCCATCATCAATGACCAATATCCGCATGCCAGCCGTGCCCAAGCCGGCGGCGCGCAGGACAGGCGCGGCAAGCTGTTTGAGGGCGTGCTCGATATCCGGATCTCGCAGTATGGTCTGCGCCCGTGAAGGCATCGCCAAGAGCATCGCCAAAAGGGCGCTTGCGGTCAGAACGCGTAAGATGTGTGAGAGAGACATTGACGGCGTCGCGCTTTCCAAGTGAAACCCATCTAAACGTTAGCGCAGTTTACGGGGAAGCACATGCGAAACTCAAGCCGGTCCGAGGTTGATCCCTTCATCGTGATGGATGTCATGGAAGCGGCGCGCAAGGCCGAAGAGGCGGGGCGGCACATCATCCATATGGAAGTGGGGCAACCCGGCACGCCTGCGCCGCATGGCGCGCGCGAGGCACTGGCCAAGGCGATGGCGACCGATGCGATGGGCTACACCGTGGCCCTCGGGCTGCCGCAGCTCAGGGCGCGCATCGCGAAGCTTTATGGGGACTGGTACAATGTTGACCTGTCGCCGGAACGCGTGGTGATCACGCCCGGGTCGTCGGGGGCGTTCATCCTGGCATTCACGGCGCTCTTTGACACAGGCGCGCGGGTTGGTATCGGCGCGCCGCGCTATCCCAGCTACCGTCAGATTCTAAAGTCTCTCGCGCTGATACCCGTAGATATTGAAACCGCAGCGGAAAATCGCCTGCAACCGGTGCCCGGTGATCTGGAAGGTCTCAATCTGGACGGGCTCATGGTGGCCAGCCCCGCGAATCCCACCGGCACGATGCTGGACCGCGGCGCGCTGAATGCGCTGATGCAGGCCGCCGCCGCGCAGGGGGCGAGCTTCATCAGTGACGAGATTTACCATGGGATCGAATACGAGGCGAAGGCCGTCACTGCGCTGGAGATCAGCGACGAGGCTTATGTGATCAATTCTTTCTCAAAGTACTTTTCGATGACGGGCTGGCGCGTGGGGTGGATGGTCGTGCCCGAAGATCACGTGCGCCTGGTGGAGCGTCTTGCGCAAAACCTCTTTATTTGCCCGCCACATGCCAGCCAGGTAGCGGCTCTGGCGGCAATGGACTGTGACGAAGAATTGCAGGCAAACATGAATGTCTACCGGGCCAACCGCGCCTTGATGCTTGAGGGCTTGCCGAAGGCCGGATTTGACCGCATCGCGCCGCCAGATGGGGCGTTCTACGTTTATGCCGATGTCAGTCACCTGACCCAGGATAGCCGCGCCTTTGCTGCCGAGATTCTCGAGAAAGCAGGTGTGGCCGTGACCCCCGGTCTCGATTTTGATCCTGTGCGCGGGGCAGGCACCCTGCGGTTTTCCTATGCGCGCGCCACGGCGGATATCGAAGAAGGGCTTGCGAGGCTCAAAGCCTTCATGGACGCGCGGTCATAGCAAGATTGAGTGGGCAATCGCTGTGCACTGGTGTAAGCTGAGACAAAATCAGACCTAACGGCAGGCGAGCAGAAATGATCCGGGTCATACTGGGATGTGTCATGGCGCTATGGGCGTCAGTGGCGGTGGCGCAGGATTTTAGCGGTCTGGCGCGCTTTGACGAAGGCGCATCAGAGATCGTCGATACGCGGGATGGTGTTGAGCTGCGCCTGCAGTTGAGCCAGGGCGTGCCCTGGCGCGTCTTTACCCTGCAAAGCCCGCCGCGTCTCGTGATGGACTTCCGCGAAGTGGATTGGCGAGACGCCACATCTGAGAGTTTTGACCGCTCAGAGCGCGCTGTCGCGGTGCGCATGGGAGGATTCCGCCCTGGATGGTCCCGTATGGTGGTCGATTTGGCCGGACCCTATGGCGTGGCAGGGGCCGATATGGCCATCGCCACGCAAACGGGTGCTGCGATTTTGACCATCCAGTTGGAAAACATGGACGCAGAGCGCTTTGCGGCCGCATCTGGCGCGCCTGATCTGCCTGGGTGGGAGGCGACAGGAACACCGCTGAAAGGCGTTATTCGCCCACGCCAGCGCGGTGATGTGCCTTTGGTGGTTGTGCTCGACCCTGGTCATGGCGGCATTGACCCCGGTGCCGAGCAGGGCGGCGTCAATGAAAAGGAATTGATGCTCGCCTTTTCCAAGGAATTGAAAGACATGCTGCTGCGGGCGGGTGGATTTGACGTGATCCTAACGCGGGAGGAGGATGTTTTCGTCTCGCTTGAGGGTCGTGTCGCGCTGGCGCATCAGGTGCAGGCGGACCTTTTTATTTCGTTTCACGCCGATGCCCTGAGCGAGGGGCGCGCCAATGGGGCCACCGTCTACACGCTGTCGGACAGCGCGTCGGATAAGGCTTCTGCGGCGCTTGCCGAGCGCCATGACAGGGCGGATATACTTGCAGGCATAGACCTGAGCGAAAGTGATGACGTCGTGGCCGATGTACTTATGGATCTGGCGCGGCAGGAAACCCAGCCGCGGGCTGAGGAATTTGCCAAAAGCCTGAAAGCGGGGATTGAAGAGCAGGGCTTGCCACTCAATTCTCGCCCCTTGCGGTCGGCGGGGTTTTCGGTGCTCAAATCGCCGGATATTCCGTCGGTCCTGCTGGAACTGGGGTTTTTGTCCTCGGAACGGGACCGCACCAATATCACCGATCCCGGCTGGCGGAACGAAATGGCCAAGGCCGTTGTTGAGGCCATACAAGCGTGGCGTATCTCGGACGCTGCCAAAGCCGATCTGGTGCGGCAATGACCCGCCCGCAACATTGTGACGCCAAGTTGTGTTTTGACGCTGCAAAAACAGATGCCTATATGAAGATGAATTCAAGGAATATTCAGACGTGTTAAGACTGATCCTCAGCTTCTTTGGAACGATTTTCAGCCTCGCGACACTGGGCGTTGTGGTGGTGGCTGTCAGTATCGGCGCGATCTTTCATGTCTATGGCCGCGACCTGCCAAGCCACGAGTCTTTGGCCAATTATGCGCCGC
>JBCAZO010000354.1:0-3384 GCA_038532975.1 Pseudomonadota bacterium | reverse complement strand
AGAACACCATCAGCAGGATCTGCCCGCGGGTCGCAGCGACCACATTGCCGTCACGCGTGTTTACCACCTCTTTAGGCATCGACACGCTCCAGCATTCCTTCGGGTCGTCCTCGGCAAAGACATTCCAATCGGTCTTGACGGCCACGCGGTTCGAACTCTGCTCCTGCGCTGAGGCACCTGTCATGATCGACGCCGCAAAAATTCCGACTGCTACCTTCGACACGAAATTCATACTTCGACAGCCTCCAAGCCGTTTTTACCTCAAATCATTTGGGCCAGATTAAGCGCCTTGGTAGCGCCTTTTCGCGCCAGCCCCTTGTTTCTTCTCGACAACATGCACATTAGCGCACAAGGCGCGAGAGACGAAAGGCGAAACCGCGAAAATTCGCCGGATTGTGAGAGAGAAAAATGACCGACCCCGTCGTGATGGCCGAAGTCTGGAGAGGCCCGTTTTTGGAAAGCGCCCACCGGGGTCATGCGGTGGTTTGTGACGAAGCCGGGCAGATCGTCGAGGCCTGGGGTGATCCGGATCTGGTTGTGCTGCCCCGAAGTTCGGCAAAGATGATCCAGGCTCTGCCGCTGATCGAAACAGGCGCGGCCGATGCCGCAAAGCTGGGATCCGAGCAACTGGCGCTGGCTTGCGCATCGCATGTTGGGGCCGCGATCCACACCGACCGGGTGCAAAAGTGGTTGGATGACATGCAGTTCACAGATGCGCATCTTCGGTGCGGCGCTCATATGCCAAAGGACAAGACCGCGCGTGTCGCGTTGATCAAATCCGACAGTGAACCCTGCCAGTACCACAACAACTGCTCAGGCAAACATGCCGGGTTCCTCACGCTCGGGCGGCACTTGGAGGCAGGCCCGGAGTATCTGGAGATCGACCACCCCGTTCAGATAATGGTCAAAGACGCCTTTGAGCGCATCACGGGGATGGACGCGCCTGGATATGGCATCGACGGGTGTTCAGCACCCAACTTTGCAACCACGATGCATGGGATGGCGCGGGCGATGGCCCACTTTGCCGCCGCGCCTGCCAGTTCGCCCGAACATCGGCTTGTGACTGCGATGGTCGCTCACCCCGAGCTTGTTGCTGGAGAGCGGTCCGCCTGTACCCGACTTATGCGGGCAATGGATGGTCGGGCAGCCATAAAGACAGGTGCCGAAGGCTATTACGTCGCGATCATTCCAGGCCGGAAGCTTGGTGTCGCGCTCAAGATCGTCGATGGCGCAACCCGGGCCAGCGAATGCGCAATCGCAGCCATTCTGGTCAGGCTTGGTATCCTGGACTCACGCCACCCTGACGCGATGGCTTACACGAACGGATCCATTCGGAATTGGCGCGAGATCGAAACGGGCCATTTGCGCGCGGCGCCAGCATTGATCTGAAAGGTTGCCGTCAGGCCGACGCTTTTTCGGGACCGTCATCGCCCTTGTCCGTCGGTTTCAACGCCACCACATTATCGTCAGGCTGCTCCCCGGCATCGTCATCGCTGGAAGTGATATCGCCCTCAACGAAATCCGCATTTTCTACGATCTCAACCACATCCTCGACCGAAGGGTCATCTCGACCAGCGACAAGGAGAGGCAGCAACTCGGCCCCACCCGGCAGTGACACTGCCGCCTCCTGTGGACGCGACCAGCTGAGGGTGTCAAATGCCTTACAGTTCTCGCAGACTGGGGCCCATTCGGCGTGACTGTGATTACAGTTCTCACAGACCCAGCTTGGGCCCCGAGGCGCAGTAACAGCGCGGGCAAGCCATCCCTGAACGACGGCATCGCTTGATCCCTCGCCGCGTTCGATCGCCGCCATGAGGGTGGCTGATCTAACGGTCAGATCTGTTTCAACCAGATCACCCAAGGCGCGGCGCGCCGCGGGGAAATCCTCGTCAGCGATATAGAGCTCCGCAAGCAGTTGCTTTGTCTCGGCGTCCTCGGGATGCGTTCTGGTCAGCACCGCAAAACGTTTGACCCTCTCACTTGTAGACTCATCAGGCTCGATCTGTGCGAACGCTGCGGCAAGGTCGGGATGTGCCGCGACTTCCCACGCCTTCTTTATGACGCGGGTCGCGTGGCGCTTTTGCCCCTTTTCGAGATAGCCAAGCGCAGCCATCACGGCCGCAGGCACCAGATCCGGCGACTGCTTGTTGGCTGCAATCGCGGCTTCACGGGCCTCTATCGTCTGATCTTCGGCAAAGATGGACTTGGCTTGGGACAGGGCCAACACGGCGTCGCGGCGGCGGAAGACGTCACGCGGCAGAACACCGTGCTTGAGCTTGGCACTCAACGTTTGGCGGGCTCCCTTCCAGTCGGCCTTTTCGGCCTGCAGCCGCAGCAAAGTATCCTGAACCTCTTCGTGCCTTGGTTTCAGCGCAAAGGCTTTTTCCGCCAGCTTCAGGGCCGTATCAGTATCACCGTCCGCCAGCTTTTGTTTCATGAGGCCACGGACACCTACGAAGCGGGTGGATTTATCTTCAACGAGCTTGCGATAGGTAGTTTCGGCCTTTTTGCGGTCGCCAACCAGTTCAGCCGCCTCTGCCATAAGCAAGTTCGTCAGATCGGGACGGCCCAGATACTTGTTGGCCTTCTCGGCCTTGGCCATTGCAAGGCGACCCTCGCCCGACGCAAGCGCCATCAGCCCCTCTGACAGCGCATCATAGCCTTTCGAAAGACGGTTACGGGCCAGATAGCGCGTTATCGCCGTTTCATCACCATTAATGAAACTCCATGTCGCGAAGAGCAGCCCAATAAGTTTGAGCAAGATCCACAGCACCAGCATCAGCACCAACAATCCGATTACGGATTCCAGCGGCCCGAGGGTATATTCCTGCCCGGCGACGATGATTTGCACACCCCCTTCGGATTCAAGCAGGTAACCGGCACCAAGCGCCAATGCGGCAACGAAACAGACAAAGAAAATGACTTTTCCCACGGACCAGATCATTGGGCGCCCCTCACATCGACGATAATTGCTGGGTCAGCGCATCAAGCGCTGACTGAGCGTTGTGGCGGGTTTCAGCCGCACCAAGCCACCCTGACATGGCGCCTCTGGCTTTCTCGGGCAGGCCAGAGGCCTCATCCAGCGCGGTGCCCAGGTCACCCGATCTTACCGCGGCCTCCATGCGAGACAGCACCGCGTCGGCATCATCACCCTGCTTGGGTGTCACAGACCGAGCACCAAGCTGGCGCTGCAAAAACGCACCCACACCGCCGGTTCCCTGTTCGTCGCTGCGAACCACCGCCAGGGCAGACCGCGCCGCGTCGGCAACCTCGGCCTGCAATTGCGCAAGCGTAGTGACGCCCTCCTGCGCAGCGGCGGTCAGACCCTCGGGCACACGATCCAGCGCACCGCTGTCTTGCAGCGCTGATAACGGCCCCTCGAAC
>JBCAZO010000353.1:0-3387 GCA_038532975.1 Pseudomonadota bacterium | reverse complement strand
CGGACAGCCAATCGGCGAGCTCCGCGTCGGGATGGCTGGTGTCGAACGTGATGAAGAAATGGTGCGAACCTGGCAGGCCGTTCGCCTCGACGTCGGCGAGCACTTTTCGGATGAGGCCGCGCATGGCCTCGTGCATCAGGTTGCCGTAGTCGATGGTCCGGCTCATGCTTCTCCCCAGCGAGATATCGTTACCATAAGCTATTTCACAGGCAAGGAAAGGGGGAGAAGTATTAAGGAATTTCGAACAGCCCAACGGCAACACCCAATGCCGCCATTATGGCCAAGGTGAGCGGCAAACTGAGCCTTATCCGCAATAGCAAGACGCCCGCAAAGATCGTCAGAACCAGTGCCGCAAGATCCATGCTCTTCAGATCGGGCAGGGGCAGAGCGAGGTGATCGACTGCGCCGATCCGCGCAAACAGAACGTGCAGCGCGAACCAAACCGAGAGGTTCAGGATTACGCCGACAACCGCGGCCGTCACGCCCTGCAGAGCTGCCGATAGCCTTGGGCGTGCCGCGATGTAGTCGAGTTGGGGCCCCGCAAGAAAGATCCACAGGAAACACGGTACGAAAGTGACCCAAAGGCTCATCATCCCAGCGACGACGGCCAGCCCGAGGCCACCCACGTTCTGCCCCGCGAGAATTGCAACGAACTCGGTCACAAGAATCAGCGGGCCAGGCGTCGTTTCGGCAAGACCGAGCGCGTCGATCATCTCACCCGTCGTGATCCAGCCGTAATCCTGGACAACCTCCTGGGTCATATAGGCGAGCACGGCATATGCGCCGCCGAAAGTCACGACCGCCAAGCGGGAAAAGAATAGTCCAACCTGCAGCAGAAAGTCGTGTTGAAAGGCCCATACGGTCAGGACGGGCAAAGCCCAGAGGCCACCCCAGATCAGAAGTGTTTGCACCGAACCCGCTGAATTGAGGCCGGGCGCCTTCGCCTCGCCACCGCCCTGATATCTGAGCCATCCAAAAACCGCCGCAACCGCGATGATGGCGGGAAAGGGCAGGCCGAACACAAAAAGTGCGACAAAGGCAAACGCGGCCAGGCCCCAATCCGCCGTGCCGTTCAACGCCTTCTGACCCAGCCGCAACAGCGCCTGCAGCACGACAATGATCACGGTTGCCTTGATTCCCAGAAATGCCGCCTGCACGAGCGGAACCTGACCAAAGCTGATGTAACCGATGGCGAGGGCCAGAATGATTGCGGCACCGGGCAGGACAAAGAGCAGCCCGGCAATCAGGCCGCCGATAACCCCGCGCAGACGCCACCCGGCGTAGGTGGCAAGCTGCATGGCCTCGGGTCCCGGCAACAACATGCACAGTGAAAGGGCGCGCAGATACTGTTCTTCACTCAGCCATTTCTGCCGCTCAACCAGGGTGTCGTGCATAAGTGCTATCTGCGCCGCGGGCCCACCAAAGGACAGCACGCCAATACGACCGAAGACGCGAAAGAGTTCGGAAAGCGGTGTCTCGGTCATGCGGTGCATCCGGTCAAGCAGTCCTGATCTTCTTGGTGGCCACCCCGCGCGCAGCGATAGAGCGCATCATACAAACCCATACCAGCCTCCAACCGGTCGATATTATCCGCATATTGGCGGCATAACCCCACCGACATGGCCAAAAGACCTGCGGCCTTCGGGACAAGATCACGTGTCTTTGACGCCCGGATCACCCCGGCCATACGGTCCAACGCGTCCGTCCGAGGCGCAAACTCGTCGAGCATTGTGTCAAATGTGCAAAGCGGTCCGCGACGGCTCCAGAATGTGCCGTCGAGGTCGAAGGACGTGCCGCCAAAGCGGCCCGCTACGCCCCGCACTCCGCTTATAGAGACGAACAGAAACCGCGCGTTGTGGTCGATAAAGTGACGGATCAGCCATACGCAGGCCATTCGATCGACGGCTGGTGTGTCATCGGTGACCAACTGCGTGCTGCCCATCTTAGGATCAGGTATTTTGCTTGCCGACATGCGCGGCGCCGGGGGTTGGTCCCGCCAGACAAACATGCCACCGCAAAGGTTTTGTGCGCCAATTCTTGCACCGCTCAGCCATGCTGCGAGCCCCTGGCTCAGTTTGAGGCCGCGCTGACAGACCACAACGCCGGCACGGCTGGCAAGGCGGTCCAGCAAACCGGGTATGCCGGTGTGCAAATGTCGAAACGATCCGGGCATCAAAGAAGGATCTTCGGCAAAGTCGCGATCGATCCTGATGTCAACGACCTGCGGCGCGTCGGGGGTTCCGACCATACGCATTAACTGGTGGGGCAGGGTTTCATTCCTGGCGGCCATGGCATGCATCCTCACAAGCGGAAACATGCGAACGTTGGGCTGCCGCCTGACGGGGTGTTCGCACTAACCCCATGGCTGCAAAAGGCGCTCATGGAATGCGCGTTGTCAAGAGAGCGGTAGGGAAAGTGCAGGCTTCTGTTGCCAGGTGCCTGCGAACCCCGCCTTACGCTGCTAGGCGCAAGGGCTTAGATTTCGGTCTGGTTACTGCTTACGCAGCAACTGCAACCGGAGCACGATTGTCGTTTGCAATTGTACTGTTCGGGCCGGTACGGTGGCACCCCGCCGAGACAAAGCTAACCCCTTTAGACGTCCGTCGATCCTATTTCGGCCCCATGATCCCCAAACGAAGGATATTTGGTGGAGCCGCCGGGTACCGCCCCCGGGTCCGATCCGCTTATTACGAGCGCGTTTATGTCCATAGTTCTTGCGAACATCAGGAATATAATCTGGCGCTTTGGGCGGCGCAAGTCCAACCAAACGAAACCGATCGGCTTTCCCGCGTCGAATTTAGGTTAACTTTTATCACCAAGGGGCTCAAAATATTGTTAAAATTACCTGTTTCCGGGCTGTGTCACGCTCACACATTCAAACCGATGGCAAAGACTGCCATCCAGAAATCTCCGAAAAAGACCATCCATCGCCGCCGCGTCGGCCCGTGGCGAAGAATGCGGTAGGCGAGGATCAGTGCGCAGCCTGCCCAAAGGTAGCCAAGGCAGATCATGCAGTTCCTGTCGTTCAGGATCAATGCGATTGTGCCGATTATGGTAAGCGCGCCACCCGAAAGACCGCAGCCAAACCCCGTTTCAAACGGAACATAAGACGGATGCGTACGGGCTAGCTCGGTCGGCGACATCGCGACCAACAAAAGGAGCAACCCATACAGGACGGTAATGGCCGCGAGGGCCGTGTTAACAAATTCTAATGTCATATTACTGCTCGAATAAATCTACTTTAAGTAGTTTTATTACTACGAAACATTACCCTAGGATACTATCAAAAAACATTATTGCGCCAGATTGGCGAAAATCAGCCAAGCAGCGAGTAGGGCTTCGATACCGCCGTAAATCACTGCCTTTGCAAATGGTGGTCGGTCGAAT
>JBCAZO010000352.1:0-3407 GCA_038532975.1 Pseudomonadota bacterium | reverse complement strand
GCCCCAAACCACGCCGAGTGAGCGCATTAACTTACCCGCAACTGACATCAGCCCGGCAGAACGACGCGCACAAGACATACGAAACATTCAGCAGGACATCGCATCTCGTCGGCGGCGCAAATTGCTGCTGTTGTTGTCGCGCCTGACAGCTTTTGTGCTTTTGCCTACGCTCATTGCCGGATACTACTTTTTCGCTATCGCGACGCCGATGTACACCACCAAGTCCGAGTTTCTGATCCTCACGGCGGATGGTGCGGGGTCAAGCGCAGGCGGTCTTGGTGGGCTGTTACCCAGCCAGTTTGCCACCGGCCAGGATTCCATCGCAACGCAATCTTACCTGCAGTCGAAGGACGCGATGCTTCGGCTCGACGACGATCTAGGCTTCCGCGCTCATTTCAGCCAAGAGTCAATTGATGCGCTCCAACGTCTTGACCCGGATGCGTCAAACGAAGCCGCCTATAAGGTTTACAAGAAGTATGTGAAGCTAGGATACGACCCAACCGAAGGCGTTATTCGAATGGAGCTGTCCACGGCAGACCCCGAAACCAGTCGGCTTTTCTCAGAGCAGTTAATTGAATATGCAGAAGAACGCGTTGATCAGCTGAGCCAGGAAAAACGATTTGATGCGGTTAAGACCGCCCAGGAAAGCCTGGACGAGGCCAAGAATGAACGTCGCGCCGCACAAAGGCGACTTGTTGAATTGCAGGAAGGCACAATTCTTGATCCTGAAGGCGAGATTGCAAATATTCGCAATCTGATCAGCAACGTAGAGCTTCAGCTTCAGGAAAAGCA
Organism: Pseudomonadota bacterium; assembly: GCA_038532975.1. GTDB lineage: Bacteria > Pseudomonadota > Alphaproteobacteria > Rhodobacterales > Rhodobacteraceae > Roseovarius. The sequence goes on along the minus strand of JBCAZO010000352.1, from coordinate 2,615 downwards.
ACTGGCACTGAACACTCAACTTAACAATTCACGCCCCAATCAGGCGCGTGTAGAGGCGCTTCGAACCGAGGTCGAAGTACTTCAGGCTGAGCTCAATAAGCAAAATGCACGCCTGAACAAGGCCACTGAGGACAACTCGTCGCTTGCCTCGCAAGCTTCAGAAATCCAGATAGCACAGGCTGACCTGACCACCGCGGATCTGGTGCTGCAATCGGCTCTTGAAACCAAGCGACAGTCCGAGATCGAAGCCAACAAACAGGTGCGCTACCTGACTGTGGCGGTCAATCCGGTGGCCTCGCAGGATCCTTCCTACCCAAGGTCGTTTGAGAACACTTTGCTTGCGTTTCTGATCTTTACCGGTATCTACCTGCTCATGTCGCTGACCGCATCAGTACTCAGAGAACAGGTCTCCTCTTGATCCGATGAAAACCGTCGACATCTCAGGTTTACGCGTTGGCAACGACCAGCCGCTCACGCTCATTGCCGGGCCGTGCCAGATGGAAAGTGCGGAACACGCGCTTATGATTGCGCGTACGATGAAGGACGCGTGTCATGCAGCCGGAGCACAATACATTTTCAAAGCGTCATTCGATAAGGCCAACCGGACCTCGCTATCGGGCAAACGAGGCGTTGGACTTGACGAAGGTTTGGATATCCTGAAGACCGTCAAAGACGAGGCAGGCGCACCAGTTCTGACCGACATCCATTTGCCGGAGCAATGCGTACCTGTGTCCGCGGTGGCGGACGTTCTTCAGATTCCTGCGTTTCTGTGCCGCCAAACTGACTTACTTTTGGCTGCAGGCGAAACTGGCGCAGCCATCAATATCAAAAAAGGTCAGTTTCTGGCACCCTGGGATATGCCCAACGTGATCTCCAAGGTCGAAAGCACCGGCAACACGCGCATTCTATTGACCGAGCGGGGCACATCCTTTGGCTACAACACGCTTGTGGCTGACATGCGCTCGCTGCCACAATTGGCGCAATCGGGATATCCAGTTGTCATGGATGCCACACATTCTGTGCAGCAACCCGGCGGTCAAGGTGGAAGTTCGGGCGGGCAGCGTGAATTCGCCCCAATCATGGCGCGCGCTGCTGTTTCGCTCGGCGTAGCGGCAGTCTTCATTGAGACCCACGAAGACCCGGACAACGCACCATCCGATGGGCCAAACATGATCCCTTTGAACGAAATGCCTGCCCTCGTGCAGAGTTTGATGAGTTTTGACAAGCTGGCCAAATCAGACCCGGCGCGTCTTTGAGCAAAAGAAAGTTTTTGAATGTCCAAACCTTTGCCTGAAGTCACACCCAATACCTGGGAATTCCTGCGCGATCCGATGATTAAACCCACTGGGTTTCGCGAGTATGACGCTCGCTGGAAATACCCAGATGAGATCAACCTACCGGGCATGACGGCTTTGGGTCTTGGCTTAGGAACGCAGATTCATCGCCGCGGCATTGAACCGGTGATCGCCGTTGGGAACGACTATCGTGACTATTCGCTGTCCATCAAGAATGCGCTAATCGTAGGGCTCATGCAGGCTGGCATTCAGGTAAAGGACATTGGCCCTGCCCTATCGCCGATGGCATACTTCTCACAGTTCCACCTCGATGTGCCTGCTGTCGCGATGGTCACCGCTTCGCACAACCCCAATGGCTGGACCGGTGTGAAAATGGGCTTTGAACGCCCTTTGACGCATGGACCCGATGAAATGGGCGAATTGCGTGATATTGTTCTGCGCGGAGAAGGCCAAACACGCCCGGGTGGTGGCTACGAATTTGTCGATGGGGTGCGTGAGGCCTATCTCAATGATCTCGTGGGTGATTTCAGAATGAAGCGCAAATTGCGGGTTGTCTGTGCCACGGGCAATGGTACAGCCGCAGCTTTTGCGCCAGAGCTGTTTGAACGGCTTGGAGTTGAGGTGATCCCATCCCATAACGACCTAGACTACACATTTCCTCACTACAATCCAAACCCGGAAGCCATGGAAATGCTGCATGACATGGCTGAAACCGTGAAAGCCACCGGCGCAGATTTTGCGCTTGGCTTTGATGGGGATGGGGATCGCTGTGGAGTGGTAGATGACGAAGGCGAAGAGATTTTTGCCGACAAAGTTGGTGTAATCATGGCTCGCGACCTCAGCAAACTACATCCCAATGCGACCTTTGTGGCAGATGTAAAATCCACTGGGCTTTTTGCAGCAGACCCAGAGCTTCAAAAAAACGGTGTGAAAGCTGACTATTGGAAAACCGGCCACAGCCACATGAAACGCCGTGTCAAAGAAATCGGCGCGCTGGCAGGATTTGAGAAATCTGGCCACTACTTTCTGGCCGAGCCTGTGGGCCGCGGCTATGACTGCGGTATGCGCGTTGCGGTAGAAATCTGCAAGCTGATGGACCGCAACCCGGATATGTCCATGTCCGATCTGCGTCGCGCGCTACCGACAACGTATTCAACGCCAACCATGTCGCCCTATTGCGCCGACACCGAGAAATATGACGTTCTGGAACGGCTGGTACAAAAACTTGTCGCCAAGAATGACGCGCGCGCCATTGACGGTTACCACCTCTTTGATGCGCTGCCCGGCAAAGGTCTCTCCCGCCTCATGCTTGGCGACAAG
>JBCAZO010000351.1:0-3416 GCA_038532975.1 Pseudomonadota bacterium | reverse complement strand
TTTCAGACAGCAAGCCGTAGCCGGGGTGAATGGCGTCCGCACCCGACAATTTGGCCACGCGGATCACTTCCTCGATGGACAGATAGCTTTCAATGGGCCCCATGGGTTTGGGCAGGTGCGGGCCGGACCCGATCTGATAGGCCTCATCCGCCTTGAACCGGTGCAGGCCTAGCTTGTCCTCTTCGGCAAACACGGCAACCGTGCGTTTGCCCATCTCATTGGCCGCGCGCATGATGCGGATGGCAATCTCGCCTCGGTTGGCAATCAGGATTTTGTTGAATTCGGCCATGGCCAGTCCCTCGGTCTTTCATGTTGTGGCAGCCTGCGCAGGGAGGCAGAGCACGCTGCGATGCAGCGCTTTTGCGCAGCTTGTAAGATTTGTGACAGGTTTGCGCAATCCGGCTTTCTGGGTATGGCCCTTACTGAGCGCATTTTCCACCTTGCCGGGTAGGCGGGCTACCCGGGTTGGTAAAGCCGCTTATGCGCCTCAAGCGGGCTGGAAATTCCCAGCTGGCCCATATTTGCTTCAAGATCGGATTTCAGGATATGCACAAGATGATCGGGGCCGTCTTCACCCAAAGCGGCCAGGGCATAGTGCCAGGCCCGGCCCATCATCACCATATCCGCGCCAAGCGCGAGGGCGCGCAGGATATCAAGCCCGCCTTCCACGCCGCCATCCAGGATGATCGGCAGTTTGGTGGCCATGCGAATGGCTGGAAGCATCTCAATCGTCGCCGGTGCTGCATCAAACTGACGACCGGCGTGGTTTGATATCCAGATCGCATCGATCCCTTCGGCTTCAAGCTTGGGCAACTCGGCCGGATCAAGCACGCCTTTGACCAAAAGCGGGCCCTCCCAGTTCTCACGCAGCCAGCGCAGATAGTCCCAGTTGGGGGAGGTGCGCAGCAGGTAACCGGCATGCTTGTTCGAGGGTAAGCCCTTGGTTGCAGGCGTATAATCATCGATCAGCCGCATCCGCGGCATGCCACGTGTGGCCATGCCCATGGCCCAGGCCGGGCAGAGCGCGATCTGCGACAGAATGCGCGGCGTGATCTTGGGCGGTTGCGTGAGGCCCGAACGCACCTGGCGTTCCCGGCGGCTGCCCACGGGCACATCGACGGTCAAGACCAAGGTCGAAAACCCGGCCGCCTTGGCGCGTTTGAGCATGTCGCTGCGGATCTCGGGATCGCGCGGCGGATACATCTGAAACCAGGCATGCTCGCCAAGGGCAGGCGAGACACCCTCGGGTGTCTGGCTGGCGACGGTGGAGAGCGAGTAGGGAATGTTTGCCTTCGCCGCTGCACGCGCAAGCATCTGCTCCGCCCCGGGCCAGATCAGACCCGACATGCCAACAGGGGCAATTCCCACAGGTAAATCAAAGCGTTGACCGAGAAACTCGATGCCGGTGCCAACCTCCGGCTCGCCATGCAGGATTGAGGGCATCAGCATGACCTCATCGAGCTTGGAACGATTGCGCCGCGTCGTGCGCTCCACGCCGGTGCCGCTGTCGAGATACTCCCAGACAAAATACGGCACACGCCACCGCGCTTTTGCGCGCAGATCAGCCAGGGCGGGATATCGGGCATCGAGTGACATGGGGCGAGCGATAGCAGGGGATGGAAGGGTCGGGAAGTGGAAATCGTGAGCTTTTGTAAAACTCTATGAGCAACTTCGGAGAGCGTAGTCCCACATATTGCCAAACAGACAAGTCAACCTTTCGTTTACGGCTGACTATCCTCAAAAAGGTCCGGACGTTTAGATCGGATAGCATCGACGAGTGCGGGATAACCGGGATAAAGTGAAGACCAATACAGATATTCTTTTGATGGTCCAGCGACAAAATAGACACCACCTTCGAAACCGCCTTTGACAAGCTCGTTGAAAGAAAGAGTTCTGATCGGGGCAGCAAATGGGGACCATATCCGAAAAGTAGGGCCTGTAACCTCTACATCTGTCCAACTGATGCTTGCGTCTTTGCGAAAAGCGACACGCCACCACCGTAAGGCTGCCCAGAAATAAAATAGAAACAACGGCGTCAAAACAAATAACGCCTGTGTACCAGGCAGTATAAACGTACCTCTGCAGAATGACGGTATCAGAATTAGCAAAACCGTAACACCGGTTGGATAGAGAGCGAAAAATGCGAATTGGCGCCGAGCTGGATCAATGGATTTGGTACTCCTAGCGTGATCGGTTTTTCCTTTTTCACTATTGCGAAACGCTGCCCAAACAAATGGAAGAGCGGCCACAACGACTGTTGCAATCATGAGAGCTACAATAATGGAGTCGTTCATGGTTAGATCGATTTAGAAAACGCTTTTGTAGATTATTGGCACGAGAACACGGCAGCAATTGGGCTAAAACAAAAGCATCTTGTGAAAGAACACAAAGCGAACATTCGCTTTAACTATTGCTTAACCTGCGCTACCTTCCGGCCATGAGCAGTTTTGACGAATCCGAGGCGTTTGAAACGGCCTCTCTTTCGGCGCGGGCGATGGCGGCGCGACCGATGCCATATCTCGATGACCTCAATCCAGCACAGCGCGAGGCGGTGGAAACGCTGGAGGGGCCTGTTCTGATGCTGGCGGGCGCGGGGACGGGCAAGACCAAGGCGCTGACCACGCGGATGGTGCATTTGCTGAACACAGGGACGGCGCGGCCTAATGAGATCCTGGCCGTGACCTTCACCAACAAGGCGGCGCGGGAGATGAAGAATCGCGTGGGCCGGACAATGGGTGAGGCCGTGGAGGGCATGCCGTGGCTCGGTACGTTTCACTCGATCTGTGTGAAGCTGCTTCGCAGGCATGCCGAGCTTGTAAACTTAAAATCAAATTTCACCATTCTCGACTCCGATGACCAACTGCGGCTTCTCAAGCAGCTCGTCGCGGCAGCAAACATCGATGACAAACGCTGGCCGGCGCGGCAGCTTGCCGGGATCATTGATCAGTGGAAAAACCGGGCCTGGACGCCGGACACTGTACCTGCCTCAGAGGCCAGCGCCTATGATGGCAAGGGCGTGGCGCTCTACGCCGAGTACCAAAAGCGCCTGCTTGAATTGAACGCGGTGGATTTCGGCGATCTGCTGCTTCATATGGTCACGATTTTCCAGACCCATGACGATGTGCTGGCGCAATACCGCCGCTGGTTCCGCTATATCCTCGTGGACGAGTACCAAGACACCAACGTGGCACAGTATCTGTGGCTGCGGCTCTTGGCCGGGGGGCACAGGAATATCTGTTGCGTGGGCGATGATGATCAGTCGATCTATGGCTGGCGCGGGGCCGAGGTGGGCAATATCCTTCGGTTTGAAAAGGATTTTCCCGGCGCACATGTGGTGCGGCTGGAGCAGAATTACCGCTCGACGCCACATATCCTGGCCGCTGCGTCCGGCGTGATTGCCGGGAATAAAGACCGGT
>JBCAZO010000350.1:0-3418 GCA_038532975.1 Pseudomonadota bacterium | reverse complement strand
CCGTGGGCAAGCTCAAGGCCGAACATGACCTTCCCCCGTCTGATCCAACCCGCGAAGCGGCACAGATCGCGCGGCTTGAAGATTTGGCGAACCGGGCCGATCTCGACACGGAATTCGCCAAGAAGTTTCTGAACTTCATCATCGCTGAGGTTATTCAGCACCACAAACAACACCAGACGTAGGGTGGGATTTCATCCCACCTGATCCAGCCATTCCAAGGAGAAACAAACAATGGCCATGAAAATCCGACTTGCCCGTGGCGGCAGCAAAAAACGTCCCTTCTACCGTATTGTCGCGGCCGATAGCCGTATGCCACGCGATGGTCGCTTCATTGAAAAGCTGGGCACCTACAACCCGCTTTTACCAAAGGACAGCGAAGAGCGTGTGAAAATGAACATGGAGCGCATCCAGTACTGGCTCGATCAGGGCGCGCAGCCCTCGGACCGGATTGCCCGTTTCCTTGAGGCCGCAGGCCACTCCGAGAAGAAAGAGCGCAGCAACCCGCAAAAAGGTGAGCCTGGCCAGAAAGCCAAGGATCGCGCCGAGGAGAAGGCCGAGAAAGCCAAAGCCGCTGAAGAAGCTCCTGCTGAGGAGGCTCCAGTAGAAGAGGCCGCTGCAGAAGAAGCACCTGCCGAAGAAGCTCCCGCAGAAGAGGCGGCAGCTGAAGAGGCGCCGGTTGAGGAAGCTTCAGCCGAGGAAGCACCAGCAGAAGAAGCTGAGGAAAGCTAAGGCGGACCTGATCCGGGATGCCGCGCTTTTCCAAAGACTTTCAGTCTGAATTGGCCGAATTGATGCGGTGGCGGCGGGATGTCCGCCACTTCCGCACCGATCCGGTCGATGAGGCTGTGTTGTCTACGTGTTTGCAGGCATTCCTCTTTGCGCCGTCCGTAGGGTTGAGTGAACCCTGGCGGGTGGTGCGCGTGTCCTCCGAGGTCGCACTTACATCCGCATTGGAAAATTTCACCCAATCCAATGAACAGGCACTTGGCGGCTACGCAGGAGACCGCGCACAGCTTTACAGTCAGCTCAAATTGTCGGGCATGCGCGAAGCCCCGGTGCAACTGGCCGTGTTCTGCGACGAAGAAACCGGTAAGGGCCATGGCTTGGGGGCTACGACCATGCCCGAGATGCGGCGCTATTCCGTAGTTGCCGCGATCACCCAATTCTGGCTGGCAGCCCGTGCCGTGGGTCTCGGAGTGGGCTGGGTGTCGATCCTTGACCCAAAGCGCCTTGGCAGGGATCTGGATGTGCCAGACAATTGGCGGCTGGTGGCCTATCTATGCGTGGGTTGGCCCAAGGATGAACAAGACACCCCCGAACTGGAACGCGCCGGTTGGGAAGATCGGCGCGGCATCCTGCCGGTAGAGGAGCGTTAGGACATGTTCCGCCTCATCCGCCTCGTAATCTTCACTATGCTCGCCTTTGTGGCGGGCGTGTTTTACGAGCGCCTGAACACAAGCGAGGCCTGCGAAGCGCTTGGCGGTGACATGGCGGGCGGGCTTTGTACGGACGGGGGCGCTTCGCAATGACTTTCTTAGTTCTGCTTCTTAGCGCGGCAGCAGCAATTGTACTGGCTCTTCTAGCTCTAACAACCGTCGTTACGAAGGACCGTCCGTTGCTAAGCTTTGTGACAATCTTTGCGGTACTGGTTTTTGCCTTCGCCCTCGGTGTGACTTGGCAGAAAGCAACTTTTGTAAACCGCCATATCGACATGTGTCATGACGAAACATCGCGGTATTTCGTTGAATATGGACGGTTTGATCCATATTGCCAGGTGTTCGCAAAATGACCGACCGCATCTGCATAGCTGCCATTGCAGGCGCTTTTGGCGTCCGGGGCGAGGTACGGCTCAAGGCCTTTACCGCCACACCCGAGGATGTGGCCGCTTACGGCGCGGTTGCAACAGAGGATCAACGACAAAGCTTCACCATCACTCTGACCGGCCAGACCACCAAAGGCGCGCTGATCGCCCGGCTCTCGGGCATCGCTACCAAGGAACAGGCCGAAGCCCTCAAAGGCACGCGGCTTTACGTGGACCGCACACATCTGCCAAACCTGCCGGATGATGAATACTACCACGCTGATCTGATTGGGCTGGAGGTCTACGACACCGGTGGCGCGCTTTTGGGCAAGGTCAAAGCCGTACTGAACCACGGCGCTTCGGATATCCTCGAAATACAGGCGCCCGGCATGTCCTCACCTGCGCTTCTTCCGTTCACTTTAGAAGCCGTACCGACCGTCGATCTGAGCGCCGGTCGCATCATCGCCGATCCGCCGGACGGGGTGTTCTGAGCCATGCACGTCATCCTGCACCCCGGCTTTCACAAGACAGGCACCTCCAGCCTGCAACGCGGGCTGGCGGCGAATACCAATATTCTGTCGTCGAGACTGCAATGGGTGTTCATGACGGAAATGCCCCACGTCATCCGGACAACCCGTCGCTACTCCCGCAAACCCAAGCCGAACAATCTCGAGATGTTCGGAGCAGAGTTCGAGATTTTCATGGCAGGGCTAAAGCCCGATCCGGCACTGCCGCTGCTCATCACGAGCGAAGATTTGTCAGGGCACATTCCGGGAAAGTTTGAGGTCAAAACCTATGCCGCGTCCTCGGCGCTGATGGACCGTGCTGTTGATGTTGTGCATGCCCGGTTTGGAACCGGCACTGTCATAGACATCTGGTACACGACCAGAGCTCCGGAGGCATGGCAGCGCAGTGTCTACTATCAGCTTCTAAGGGGCACGCGGATGAGGGATGACTTTGCCACTTATTCCTCCAAGTATTCCGAAGCAAGCGCGCTGGAAAACGTCGTGGCAGAAACCAAGCGTCTTGTTGGCAACAAGGCAAATGTTGATTCCGGGCGTTTGGAGGATTGCGCCGAGACCGCTTTGGGGCCTTTGGGCGCTTTTCTTGAGCGCTACGGTATTTCCAGCAAAAGCCTTCCATCGCTGCCAGTTGAAAACGTACAGCCCAAAGGCGCAGCCGAAGAGCTCTTGGCGATCAACAGGTCCGCACTAGACGATGAGGCGGCGCGCGACGCCAAGCGGCATGTTCTCAAGCGATATCGAGGCACCGGCGCAACCAAACTTCGGGTTAGAGAGGAACCATGACCAGCGGACCGAACAAATCCCATGGTCGCAAATCCATTACTGCGTCGCTCAAGCCCCGCAGCCTGATGGAGGGCGAAGATCGGTTGGCGCACGCATGGCAGGCGGTTGTCATCACGCTTTTGCCCGACGCCTTTCCAGGTATTCTAGGCCAAAGCCTGACCGGCAAAGCGCTCAAGGACGGCATCTGGCAACTTGACCCCATCGACCTGCGCCCCTTTGGCGAAGGCAAGCATCGCAACGTGGATGACACACCCGCAGGCGGCGGGGCAGGCATGGTGCTCAGACCGGATGTTATGGGTCATGCCATAGA
>JBCAZO010000349.1:0-3441 GCA_038532975.1 Pseudomonadota bacterium | reverse complement strand
GGAGGCCGCCCTGGGCCCCGGCGGGTACAACGCGATGCGCGGTCACGGCGGATGGTGCGCCCAGGTGGTGTCGCCGGGCCAGGTGTCGGTTGGGGATAGTGTTGAGCGGGTTTAGACCCAAGCGATGCTGTCGCTGCTAAGTCTCTGATTTCGAGGCACGTTTGCGCTCATGCGGATCAAGGTGGCGTTTGCGCAGGCGGATGGCGTTGGGCGTCACTTCAACCAGCTCATCGTCGTTGATATAGGCAATCGCCTGTTCCAGTGACAGCGTCACGGGCGTGGTCAGGCGCACGGCCTCATCTGTTCCGGAAGCGCGCACATTGGTGAGTTTCTTACCTTTGAGCGGGTTCACCTCAAGATCGTTCTCGCGACTGTGTTCGCCGATGATCATGCCGGTGTAAATCTTGGCCTGCGCGCCGATGAACATCTTGCCCCGATCCTCAAGGTTCCACAGGGCATAGGCCACGGATTCGCCGTTTTCCATCGAGATCAGCACACCGGCGCGGCGGCCGGGGATAGAACCCTTGTAGGGGGCCCAGCTGTGAAAGACGCGGTTCAGCACACCGGTGCCGCGCGTATCGGTCATGAATTCACCGTGATAGCCGATCAGACCGCGAGAGGGCACAAGCGCCACGATACGCGTCTTTCCGGTGCCCGCCGGTTTCATCTCGGTCATCTCGCCGCGACGGGGGCCCGTGAGTTTTTCAATCACTGCGCCTGAATAATCGTCATCGACGTCAATTGTGACTTCTTCAATCGGCTCCAGATTTTGACCGTCTTCTTCGCGCATCAGCACGCGAGGGCGCGAAATGCTCAATTCAAACCCCTCGCGACGCATATTCTCGATCAGAACGCCCATCTGCAGTTCACCGCGTCCGGCCACGTCAAAGGCTTCGCCGCCCGGTGTGTCGGTGACCCTGATCGCAACGTTGGTCTCGGCCTCTTTCATCAGGCGTTCGCGAATGACGCGGGACTGAACCTTCTTGCCATCGCGTCCGGCAAGGGGCGAGTCATTGATGCCAAAGGTGACTGAGATGGTCGGTGGATCGATAGGCTGCGCCTCAAGCGGTTCTTCGACAGCCAAAGCACAGATTGTATCGGCCACCGTGGCCTTGGACATGCCGGCAACCGTGACGATATCGCCCGCTGTGGCTTCGTCGATGTCCTGCATGGTCAAACCACGGAAGGCCTGAATCTTGGTCACACGGAACTGTTCGATCTTCTGGCCCACGCGGCTCAGCGCCTGTACGGTTGCGCCGACCTTGAGCCTGCCGGATTCCACGCGACCCGTGAGGATACGCCCGACAAATGGGTCCGCGCCCAATGTGGTGGCCAGCATGCGAAAACCTTCGTCCACGCGCGCGATCTGACGCGGGGCCGGGACGTGGTTGACGATAAGATCAAAGAGTGCGGAAAGATCCGCGCGCGGTCCGTCCAATTCATGATCGGCCCAGCCGGAGCGGCCAGAGGCATACATGTGCGGGAAGTCTAGTTGATCTTCACTAGCGTCGAGCGAAGCAAAGAGATCGAAACATTCATCCAGTGCCCGATCAGGCTCGGCATCAGGCTTGTCCACCTTGTTGAGAACCACGATGGGACGCAGACCAAGCGCCAGCGCCTTGGAGGTCACAAACTTGGTTTGCGGCATTGGGCCTTCTGCGGCATCGACCAGCAAGACGACACCGTCGACCATGCTCAGGATCCGCTCCACCTCGCCGCCGAAATCGGCGTGGCCGGGGGTGTCGACGATGTTGATGCGTGTTGTCTTCCACTCTACGGATGTGGGTTTGGCAAAAATGGTGATGCCGCGCTCGCGCTCAAGGTCGTTGCTGTCCATTGCGCGTTCTGCCACGGCTTGGCCCGCGCGGAATGCGCCGGATTGCTTGAGCAATTCGTCCACGAGCGTGGTTTTGCCATGGTCCACGTGGGCGATGATGGCGATGTTGCGCAGGTCCATTCGCGTGCTCTTTCCTTTGATTTGAGATGCGCCCTATACGGGCCTGCGCCGAATGGCCAGAGGCAAATCGCCCTTATGCTGCAATGCGGCGGCGCGCGAGGCCCGGAAGGCGCAGCATGGTGGGGCCAAGAGAGCGAAGTGCGGCCCCGCTTCCCAGCTTAAACCGGGCAAGACCAGAGGCGTTTTCTGTGTCCACCGTGCCAAGATCGAGACGTTGACACCCCTGCATGGCCAGCCAGTTGGCGGCGCGCCAAAGGAGCAGGTTATGCGCTGAATATTTGCGCCCTTCGGTGTCGCTCCAACCGATGTGATAGGTGGCCGTGGGCGGATGGCGCAGAAACAGCATTGCGGCGATGATGCGCCCTTGGCGATGCGCCAGGAAAAGCCATGTGGCGTTGGGGTGAAGCAGCGCCCAGGCTTTGGGAAAGGCCGCGGGCAGGGCGCGATACTGGCGCGCGCGGCGTTGCATCGTTTCCGCCTGCAAGAGCCAGTCATCCCGGCCCGGCTGAAACCGTCGGTGCGCCACTTCCAGATCACTTCGTTCGGCATGGCGCAAACGGTTGCGCCATTTGACCGACTGCGCCGCAAGGCGTGCTTCGGCTGTGTCGCGCAAACACAGCTCGGCCACATGTTGAGGTGTCCAGAGCGCGCGGTAGCCTGCCGCGGCGAAGAGTGGAAGCTCTATGGGCGTTTCCAAGGCCACAATAGACCCGGTGGCCAGCCTTGCGTCCTTGTGCAGGAGATCAAGCATATGGTGCCGGTCACGCCGGGAAGCCCCCAGTGCCCAGACCGGGCCACGCGGCATCCATCGCAGCTGCACCGGACCAAAGCGGCGCGTGACCAGTTGAAGATGCGCAACGCGCGCCCCGTGTTTACGTGCGCTCAAACTGGTCACATCGACCCCCAATGCCCGCAAGGCATCACCGTAGTAAGGATGCTGCTGCATCGCACAAAGTCCGGGGGGCATGGCGCCGGTTCGATCGGGGTGCAGTTCCATGCCGCCATTAACCGGATCAAAACCTAAATCGTGGTTAAGTCAGGCGCATGAAACGACCCATACGGCATATGAGTGATGTGCACGCGCCACCGGCACGCCCTACGCTGCTGGCCGCTTTCATTCTGGCGCTGTTTTTGTCAACAGTGTTCCTGACCGGGTTGGCCGCTATACGTTCCATCTGGGGGCTGTAGCGCGCGCTTTGACGCCGTCAGGGCGCGATATCAATCGCAAAGACACACGCCTCTGATCCCTGTTGCGCACAGCAATGCGTCTCAACGCATCGGCACCGGGGATGCACGAGCACCTGATACAAATGTTCAAACACGCCTGGACCTTTGCGGGGTCGGGCCAGTTTGAATGCGTGTCGCCCTGGACTTACCGGATCGAGGACAACCCGGTTGTGCGTGGCGAGATCAGTCAGGCCCCGCTCTGCACCTGGCATGCGGCGGTGTTTGAACATTTGTATCAGGTGCTCGTGCATCCCCGG
>JBCAZO010000348.1:0-3453 GCA_038532975.1 Pseudomonadota bacterium | reverse complement strand
GCCGATAGCAGGAGCGCCCATTTCTTCTTTTATAATAATTAAAACAATACCTTAAGAATGTTTCGCTACTAGAGTTGTCAGGCGGTTTGATTGATTATGGTCCGATGCTGGGTTCCCGTTGGTCAACAGCGCCGATTTTCGCGTCAAACCCTCTGGACGGCCCCAATCGCACTTGCTATATCGCACGCCAGTTCCGGCGTAGCTCAGCGGTAGAGCAGTTGACTGTTAATCAATTGGTCGTAGGTTCGATCCCTACCGCCGGAGCCAAAAATTCTCGATCTATCCCATTAGAAAATTAACACACAAAGGCTTGCGGTTTTCCTTTATTGTGGGATGGCATAGCGGACGCAGCTGCATTGTTCTTAGGGGTGCCCCTACCGGGGGAAACGCGGTGCCTTTTCTATTAATCTCGGGCTGTCAGATTTTTGCGGTGAAATGATTCTGAAAGCACTCGACGCCGCCGCTAGGGGTTTGCTGTCGCCAAACTGTCGTTTACTGTCGCCTTACTGTCTATATGCAGTCGCCTCGCTGTCACATTGGAGTGACTGCCCTGTCGTCGGCGCATCAACTGGGATTTGAGAACGTGGCTTCATCGAAACATCAAAGGAAATCATCGATGACAGTTGACGGTCAGAAACTCAGAAACCTCAGACAAAACAAGGGAATGTCGCAGGAGAAACTCGGCCTGCTTTCAAACCTGAACAAACGAACAATCCAACGAGCGGAGAATGGTGCTCCGGTCGCCTTGGAGAGCATCGCCTTCATTGCTGATGCGCTAGAGGTTAAGCCAGAAGACCTTCGCGGGAGGCAACTAGAACTCTTCGAAGGGGCTGGGTCAGACATAAAAGCCCGCTCAGGCGAAGTTATATTAGTCCCGGTGACGCGTGGTTCGCGGCTGGTGAACACATTGCGTTCTGCATTCATGGCCGAGTTTGCCTACGAGGTAGAAGCAACTAAAGACACACTCACGCTGATGGAGCGAATTATTGCTGTATTTCACGGCGCATGGAAAAACCCGTGGGAGCCACCTACCGACTGGCGCTATCCAGAAGAGCCTTCTGATGCTGCCATGCTTCGGCTGCAGGCAGAAGCAAATGAGGTAATACCGTCGCTTGCAGACAACGGCATGCGCGTTTTCATGGGCACCTATTCAAGCTATCAGCAGACACCGTATTACAATGTCGATGAGGGTCTGATGCTGGTCAGTCGCAATCAACCGAAGAACTTGGTCACGATGGCGCTCATCATAGTGTCGGACAGTTCCGCAGGTCATCTATCGCGCTTCCCAGCTGACCACGAAGACGCGGAAGAAATACCCTTCTAGTCGTTGTGCTTGTGTGGGGGGCGTTGCCTCCCCCGCATTCCATAACAGTGTCGCTGATACTGTCCTGTCGGGCGTTAAGGTGGGCTGTAAGGGTTGCAACTCTATCCGCATTCGGGGCACCTTTGGGGATACATGCGAGAATACCCTTTCAGTTTCTTTTGTTTTTTCAGAGGGATAGACGCAGGCTAACTTATCCGGCAAGCCTACCGCCGGAGCCAAGATTTTCTCAATCTCCTGTATCGCAACCGGCCCGACAAAGGCCGACCTGCCGTGGCGGCGAAATTGTGAACCGTCCTGGGGCACGCCGTCCTTGATCCTCGCCTGCGAACCCGTAACATTGCGGCAACCGCAGGGAGCACTCATGACACGACTGACCGCCTGGCTGGCATTGCTAGGGACTGCGCTGTCTCTTGGGGTCACACCCCAGGCCGCCCTGTCGGGCGACACCCTCCGCATGGCCCATGATGTTGGTACCGGTGGGCTTTCGAGCCTTGATCCCATCGACAAAGGTCGTGTGCTTCAGATCACTGAAAAGATCATGAACCGGCTCATTCGGCCCAATGCCGAAGGACGGCCCTCGCCCGATCTCGCCAAATCCTGGTCCGCCAATGAGGATGGCACGGTCTGGACCTTGAAACTGCGCGAGGATGTGCGCTTTCATGACGGCACCGCATTTGATGCGGATGATGTGGTCTACTCGCTCAATCGCGTGCTTGATCCTAAACGCGACAGCCCCACCCGGTCTGTCATTGAAATGATCAAAAAGGTTGAGGCGGTAAATCCGACAACGATGAAGCTTAGCCTCGCCTCGACCTTCGCCGACCTGCCCCTGCAGCTGATGGATCCGCGTCTGCGGATGATCCCCGAAGGCTCTGACGAAACGATTGGCAAAACCGGCATTGGTACCGGTCCATTCAAAATTTCGAAATTTGATGCCGATGGAATCACGATTTTAGAAGCAAACAAAGACTACTGGGAAGGTGAACCCAAGCTTGATCGCATTGAGCTTATTGGTATTCCCGACAGCAACACCCGCCTGCAGGCCTTTCTGGCCGGTCAGCTTGACATGGAGCGCGGGGTAAAACCCCTGATGCGCCGGGCGCTGCTGCGCTCGGATCGTTACGTGGTGCAGGATATCCCGACCGGCAACTGGTCAGGCCTGGTGTTTCGCACCGATGTGGCCCCGTTTGACGATATACGTGTCCGCCGCGCTCTGCGGCTTGTGGTGGATCGTGAAGAGATGCTCAAACTGGCCCTAGATGGCGGCGGCATCATCAGTTGCGACACCCCTGTGGCGCCCAATGACCAATACCGTGCCGACCTGGAATGCCCGCAAGACATTGAACACGCCAAAGCGCTTTTGGCCGAAGCAGGGTATCCTAAGGGCCTCAAGATCAAGCTGCATGTCGCCCCGATTGACGGGGTGTGGTCCTCTATGGCGGTGGTGTTTCAGCAGCAGGCAGCCAAGGCCGGTATACATGTCAAAATCGTCAACGCCGCCGCCGATGGATACTGGTCCGAGGTCTGGATGAAAAAGGACACCTTTGCCACAAGCTGGGGCGAACGCCCGGCGCATCAGGCCCTGAGCGAGGCATTTTCATCCGAGGCCAAGTGGAACGAAAGCTATCTCAGCGACCATAACTTTGATTTCGCCCTGGAACGCGCGCAGGCCAAGCTGGACTTCTACGAGCGCAAGGAAGCGTATATCGAAGCGCAAGAGTATCTTGCGGAAATCTCCGGCACGCTCATTCCGTTCCACCGAAGCCAGCTTGTGGCGCTGTCCCCCCGCGTGAAGAACATGCCTCCGGTCAAAAGCGACCGCATTCTTTGGCACGAGGTGGATGTGGTCGAAGAGGGGTCGTGAATACGGGTTAAGTGAGGTGTAAAGCCAGTGTCTGATGAGAGAACCGGTTTGAGCCCACCAAGTACATCTGTTCATCTCACTAAAGCACGGAATCGAGGGGCGAAGCCCCGCCGTGCCAGCGACGGACCGGCCCGATGGGCCGTCGCTTTGTTGACATAAGCGCGCCGATCATTTGGCTCGCTGACTTGGCGTGGATTAAGCGCGCTGATTATGGCGCGGGCGCGCCGTCCTCCGGTCCGCCGCCGGCACGTCTCAGAGCAAAAGG
>JBCAZO010000347.1:0-3474 GCA_038532975.1 Pseudomonadota bacterium | reverse complement strand
CCCCACCGCCTGTTTGCGCTCCAGCCCATAGGCGGCCCAGGTGGTTTGAGCCTCTTTGGCGGCGGCAATTGCATCGTTCAACTGCGCGCGGCTGGCTTGGGTGAAGTGGCCAATCACATCGCTAAGATCAGAGGGGTTGCGGTTCTCGACCTCAAACGGGCCGCTGACCCAGCTCCCGGCAATGTAGTTCTGTTTCAGCTCAGCCATGTGGTGTCATCCCGTGAGTGGCGGTACGCCACTATGTTCCGCATCCAATCAGTTAAGGCAAACGAGAAATAGTTTACCCAATTTCAGTTTTTCTGTAGTCAGATGTGCGCCAAAGTGATTTTCTCGGCTTGAATAACCTCGGAGAGGGCTAGAGCTGCAGGCGACAGGTCTTGTTTCGGCGGGGTCAGCATCCAGACTTCGCGCCGTATGGATGTGTCCGCCAAAGGCAGAAAGGCAAGATCAGCTCCCGCGCCAAACGCGGCCAGTTCGGGCAAAACCGTGACCCCCATTCCGGCGCGCACAAGGCTGAGGATCGAGGCGGTGTTGCGCACATTAAGGGTGGATTTCTCAAGGATGCGCCGAAACTCGGGATCAGGGATCATCCGACCCAGATCATTGGCAATGAACGGCTCCTCCTGCAGA
Source organism: Pseudomonadota bacterium (assembly GCA_038532975.1). Classification (GTDB taxonomy): domain Bacteria; phylum Pseudomonadota; class Alphaproteobacteria; order Rhodobacterales; family Rhodobacteraceae; genus Roseovarius. Next base: position 2,844 of record JBCAZO010000347.1, on the reverse strand, counting down.
TCTGCCCAGCTAAGGTCTTTCCAGTTTCTCGCCAGAGGATGATCGGTGGGACAAATCACGCCAAAGCGGTCGGAAAAGAGCAGCTGCCGCTCGAACCGGGGCAGGGGGCGCAGGCTGGCAAGAGCAATATCAACGCGGCCCGCCTGCAATTCATGGCCGATGCTGGCGCTGTCAATATCGCGCATGTCGATGCGCACGTCAGGATGCTGATTGGCAAACTTCCGAAGAATGCGCGGCATCAAAACCTGCGCCACTGAGGGCGTCACAGCCAGCCGCACATGCCCTGCCTCGGCGCGAGACAGCCCCTCAATTGCCGCGATCGTGCGGTCAAAGTGATTGAGTTCACGTTTGGCCTCGATCGTCACCAATTCGCCCAGCCGGGTCAGGTGCGACTTGCGCCCCGGTTTGAACAGCGGCGCGCCGATGTGGTCCTCCAGTTGATGCAACATCATCGACACCGCCGAAGGCGTGCGCCCCAGCTCCTTGGCCGCATCACTGAGGTTGCCGCGGTCGGCCACGGTTAAAAAACAGCGGAGCATCTCGATTTTGATCGCCATTTTCATATTATCTGAAAAATGTGCTTCTTATTCAAGATATATTGAAGCGGGTAAGGCGCTAAACCGCCATTGTAGCCGCCACAGCGCGCTTCCACGCGGCATATCGTGTCTCGCGCAATTCATTTTCCATTGCTGGTTCAAAACGCTCATCCAGAACCCAGGCATCTGAAAACCCTGCCTGATCGGGATAAACTCCAGCCTGCATTCCCGCGAGCCACGCTGCCCCAAGAGCCGTGGTCTCCAGCACCTTTGGACGGTCCACAGGCGCGCCGGAAATATCGGCGAGAAATTGCATGGTCCATGCCGATGCACTCATCCCGCCATCCACGCGCAGCACCTGATCGGCATCCGCGGCATTCCAGTCGGCGGTCATCGCCTCCAGCAAATCGCGCGTCTGAAACCCCACGCTTTCCAGCGCGGCTCGCGACAGCTCTGCCGGGCCGGTGCCACGGGTAATCCCGAACAAAGCCCCGCGGCAATCGGGGTTCCAATAGGGAGCACCCAGACCGGTGAAGGCCGGGACAAGAATGGGGGATTGATTGGGATCGGCGGCATTGGCCAGGCTTTGGGTTTCGCTTGCATCATCAATGACCCTCAGCTCATCTCGCAGCCACTGCACCACCGCGCCGGCGATAAAAATGGACCCTTCGAGCGCATAGGTCGGTTTGCCATTGAGTTGGTAGGCGATGGTCGTCAGCAACCGGTTTTGCGACCGCACCGGCGTGTCGCCGGTGTTCAAGAGCGCGAAGCACCCTGTGCCATAGGTCGATTTCATCATGCCCGGTTTGAAACAGGCTTGTCCCACGGTCGCCGCCTGCTGATCCCCGGCCACGCCCAGGATCGGGATTTCGCGACCAAAGAGATCGGCGCGTGTGCTGCCGTAATCCGCCGCGCTGTCGCGCACATCGGGCAGCATCTGCATCGGCACGTCCAGCAGCGCGCAAATCTCGTCGCTCCATGTCCCTTGGCGAATGTCATAAAGCAGCGTACGCGCGGCATTTGTGGCGTCTGTGGCGTGCACCTTGCCGCCTGTCAGCTTCCATATGAGATAGCAGTCGACAGTTCCAAAAAGCAGATCACCCGCCTTCGCTTTGGCGCGCGCGCCCTCTACCTGATCCAGGATCCAGGCGAGTTTTGTGCCCGAGAAATACGGATCGAGCAAAAGCCCGGTGCGCTCGGTCACCATCTCTTCGTGGCCAGCCTCTTTTAGACTGCGACAGAATTCTGCGGTGCGCCGGTCCTGCCAGACAATGGCGTTGTGAATGGCCTTGCCAGTCGTGCGATCCCAGACCAGTGTCGTTTCACGCTGATTGGTGATGCCGATGGCGGCGATGTCGGTTGCACTGATGCCTGCACGTTCGATCACGCCACGACAGGTGGCAGCGGTGGTGGCCCAGATGTCATCCGGATCATGCTCAACCCAGCCGGAATTGGGGAAATGTTGAGCAAATTCCTCTTGCGCGGTGGCGGTCACGTTGAGCGTGTCGTCAAACAAAATGGCCCGGCTGGAGGTCGTGCCCTGATCAATGGCAAGGATATGGGTCATGGTCTTGGTCCTTTGTCGCGCGCAGCGAACCATGCAGGCGAGTCAGAGTCAAAGCAAGATGCATGCGCTCAGGCCTCGGACGTGGATAGGGCCTCTACCAGCGGTGTAAACCATGTCCAGTTGCGCGCCGCCGTGTCCCGCACGATCAGGCTTTTCTTGCGATAAAACACAGGGGCACCCGTAGGTAAATGCAAACGCATCTGCTCGACATAGGGCGCAGCCAGGGCGCGGGGCAGATAGGCCGATCCGCCATGTTCCAACATGTGCTGCAACGCCCACCAGGAGCTGTCAAAGCTGATCCTTGCCACACCCGCATGGTGGTAAAACTCATCATGCTGCTGGCGATATTCTGGACCGTGATCAACGAAAATATAGAGCGGGTCGTTATCCATCAGCGTTTCTGGCCGGTCCGAGTAAAGCACCAGCTCTTCGGGCGGCAATGGATGCACCGTCTGCGACCCGCGCGCCACCTGATCATAGGTCAGGATCACATCCACCATCCCCTCGGCCAGCCATGCCTCTAGCTCGGCGGCACTGCCTTGGCGGACGGCCACGGCCATGTCATCGCGTCCGCCCACCACACCGTTGAAAAACGCACGTCCCGGCCCGTGCCATAGCTCTCGGTCACAGCCAAAGGTACAGACCGAGGCGAGGCCAGCGGGCAGGGCGGTTTCATATTTCGCCTGCCGCCACAGCCCGGTCATGGTCCGCGCGTAGCGCAGGAACTTGGCCCCAGCCGGG
>JBCAZO010000346.1:0-3483 GCA_038532975.1 Pseudomonadota bacterium | reverse complement strand
CGTTACTAACGGGTTGTCGCCGAGAAAACTCGAAAGGCCCGACGCCGAAAAAGCGCCGACCTGCCCATCGAACGTCGCCAATGGCTGCGCTGAAGGTGGATAGGCAGTGGTGTTCACGTTGCCTGCAGTCGCGCCGCCGATCGCATAATTGCCCGAAGCCGCGCCAACCGCTCTGAAGCTGTTGGCAAGGTATTCGGCCCAGACGGGGCCATTGCTCCAACGGCCGCCAAAGCTGGGCGGCGCCAAACTCCCGGCCTTTCCGTCATCTGATAAACTGTCCCCGAAAACCACGAGACCGGTAAAAGGCTCAACCGGCGCCGCACTTGCTATGCCCGTCAATCCGACAAGCAAACTAGCCGCTAAAGCGGTTTTTTTCATGTTTTTGTCCTCCCAGTGTTCTTAGCCGGGAAGGTTAACGGCAATTTCAGGTAAGTCAGCGATTTTTTATGTAAACCAAGCGTTGACGTCGCGGAGCCTGTTGGGCCTGACCCGCTCTTGGGGTGGTTACACAGCGCGCGTTTGAAGGTTTCAATTGGCTGGGAAACCGTATATGGCCGCCCAATCTGAAGCATGGCGCCCAGACTCCAGCGCCCGCCAAAGAAGATACCGGGGTCAGGGGGAATGCGCCCCCTATGCAATCGGGCAGTCGGAAGGCCGATGATGCCCAGATAGGATACGATGATGTTCAACGTAACAACCAAATCGATGCAGTGGGGCGAGGAAACGCTCACACTGGAAACTGGAAAAGTGGCCCGTCAAGCGGACGGGTCCGTGATCGCAACGCTGGGCGAAACCAGCGTTATGGCAAACGTCACCTTTGCCAGAGCCGTCAAGCCGGGTCAGGATTTCTTTCCCCTAACGGTTCACTATCAAGAGAAATACTATGCCGCCGGTAAGGTGCCTGGTGGCTTTTTCAAGCGCGAAGCACGCCCGACCGAAAAGGAAACGCTGACTGCGCGCCTGATCGACCGCCCGATCCGGCCACTCTTTGTACCGGGTTTCAAAAACGAAGTGCTAGTGATGTGCACTGTTCTGTCTCATGATCTTGTGAACGATCCGGATGTCGTTGCGATGATTGCGGCATCGGCGGCGCTGACCATCTCCGGTGCGCCCTTCATGGGTCCGATTGCGGGCTGTCGTGTCGGCTTCGTTGACGGTGAATATGTCCTGAACCCCACCGTCGACGACATGCAGGATATTCGTCTTGATCCTGAACAACGTCTCGACCTGGTGGTCGCCGGTACAAAAGAGGCGGTGATGATGGTCGAGTCCGAGGCTTATGAGCTGACCGAGGAGGAGATGCTGGGTGCAGTAGTATTTGCGCACGAGCAAATCCAGCCGGTCATCGATCTGATTATCGATCTGGCCGAAGAAGCCGCGAACGAGCCGTTCGAATTTACCGCGCCGGACTATAGCGATCTGTTCGAGGCAGTGAAAGCTGCCGGCGAAGAGCAGATGCGGGCCGCCTTCGCCATAACGGACAAGCAAGAGCGGACTGCCGCAGTTGCCGCCGCGCGTGAGGCCATCGTCGCGGCTCTCACCGAAGAGCAGCAAGAGGATGCAAATCTGGGATCGGCCTTAAAAAAGCTCGAAGCAGGCATTTTGCGCGGTGATGTGGTCAAGACTGGTAAGCGGATCGACGGCCGCAAGACCGACGAAGTGCGCGATATCGTATGTGAGACCGGTCTGTTGCCGCGCACCCATGGTTCGGCGCTGTTCACACGCGGTGAGACCCAAGGCCTCGTCGTGACGACCCTGGGCACCGGCGATGATGAACAGTTCATCGACGCGTTGCACGGCAACTTCAAATCGAACTTCCTACTGCACTACAACTTCCCGCCCTATTCGGTTGGCGAAGTCGGTCGTGTTGGGTCGCCCGGTCGTCGTGAGATTGGACACGGCAAGTTGGCGTGGCGCGCGTTGCAGGCCGTTCTGCCCAGCCAGACTGATTTCCCCTACACGATCCGGGTGGTTTCAGAGATCACCGAGTCGAATGGCTCGTCTTCGATGGCATCCGTCTGTGGTGGCTCATTGTCTATGATGGATGCGGGCGTGCCGCTGAAGTCGGCGGTTGCCGGTGTCGCAATGGGGCTGATCCTTGAAGACGACGATTCTTACGCGATCCTGACAGATATTCTGGGCGACGAAGACCACCTTGGTGACATGGATTTCAAGGTTGCCGGAACCGAGAACGGCATCACGTCGCTGCAAATGGACATCAAGGTTGCGGGCATCACGCCAGAAATCATGAAGAACGCGCTGGCCCAGGCCAAGGATGGCCGGATGCACATCCTTGGTGAAATGGCCAAAGCCCTGACAGGTGCGAACGAGTTCAGTGTCCACGCACCACGCATCGAAACCATGACTGTACCGACCGACAAGATCCGTGAAGTTATTGGCTCAGGCGGCAAGGTCATCCGCGAGATCGTGGAGACGTCGGGCGCCAAGGTCGACATCAACGACGATGGTGTCATCAAGATCGCCTCTGCTGACGGCGAAGCCATCAAGAAGGCGTACGACATGATCTATTCGATCGTCGCGGAGCCGGAAGAGGGCAAAATCTACAAGGGTACGGTCGTCAAGATCGTGGACTTTGGTGCCTTTGTGAACTTCTTTGGCAAGCGCGATGGCCTCGTCCATGTGTCGCAGATCGAAAATCGCCGTTTGAACCACCCTTCGGATGTTCTGAAAGAGGGTCAGGAAGTCTGGGTCAAGCTGCTTGGTTTCGATGACCGGGGCAAGGTTCGCCTTTCAATGAAGGTCGTCGATCAAGAGACCGGTGAAGAAGCCAAAAAAGAAAAAGAAGAGGTCGAGGAATAAACTCGACCTCACGATCTTAAGAACATGGCCCCGGATCAGACGGTCCGGGGCCATTTCTTCTGGAGGCGCGTGATGACAGCTTTGGGCGCATTGATCCTCTACACGAAACGGATGGACGACATGATCGCGTTCTATACGGGTCATTTCGGCTTTTCTGTTCAGCGCGAAGAGGGTGATCGTATCGTTGAACTGCGGCCCCCGCCGGGTGGCGTCCCGCTCTTGTTGCACCCGGCCGCTGCAGGCCAGCGTGTCGGGCAGGCGCAGACCAAACTGGTTTTCGCAGTCGAAGATGTTCAGGCCTTCTGCGAGGCGGCTCGTTCCCAAGGGCTGGAATTTGGATCAATTCACACCGCTGCGGGGTATCAGTTTGCCAATACCAAGGATCCGTCCGGCAATTCCGTTTCCGTTTCGAGCCGGCCCGGGCTGGCGGGCTTGCCACCCGGCTGAGACGTCTGGCGAGTGCCGGAAACGAAAAACCCGCGCCGGTGACAGCACGGTTTCTTCGATTGCTACCCGATGGTACTTGCCTTAGCGGCGCAGCCCCAGCTTTTCGATGAGCGATTGATACCGCCCTTCGTCTTTGGCTTTGAGGTAGTCCAGCAACTTGCGGCGATGCGCGACCATCTTCAGAAGGCCGCGGCGGCCGTGGTTGTCTTTCTTGTG
>JBCAZO010000345.1:0-3494 GCA_038532975.1 Pseudomonadota bacterium | reverse complement strand
CGAAGACTTGAGGGGATTTATCGCTCGGGACCGACAGTTCCCAGCCGTATTCGCCCACAAAGCTGACACGTGTGGCAAGACACCGAATTTCGGCAAACTCGTCCTCGAAGACCAAACCGTAGGGTATGGCATCCCAATAATCCTCTGGGTTGAGGCGACACAAAACGTCGCCCGCCTTTACACCCATGACCCCGATCACGCATCGCTCTTTAGTGATGTCCCGTATTTCAACAGTCTCAGGCAGGTTTCGTCGCAGAAAAGCGACGTCCCTCCACCGTGTGGCCGCGCCGGATGTCACTAGAAACTTACTTTCCTTGGAAAAGCCGTTTTCTCCCAGACGCGTAACCGTCACATCCAACTCTATGCCGCCTTGATCGTTCAACATCTGCGTGTAGACGGTGCGATGCCGATCAACATCTACATTCGCAGTACAAAGTCTATTGAGTGCCTCGGCACTATCTCGTCCACTCACCTCAATCTTCGTAAACGGCGACAGATCGAGCAACACCGCGCCACAGGCCATCTCTGCTGCCTCACTCGCCGCAATATCCCACCAAGGCTGGACGCCCACTGAATAAGACAGGTCACGTTCAGCTTCGCTCTGCGCATACCAAAGCCCACGTTCCCATCCCGCGGTCTGCCCAAACACAGCACCATGCGCCACCCAACGGTCATGCAATGCCGAACAGCGCAACCCGCGTCCTGCTTTCGGTTGTTTGTAAGGCCAGTGCAGCGCAAAAAGATCGGCCACAGCCTCTTCCATGCGTGCGCTCATATGCGCCGCATCTGCCGCCTTCGGATCGGCTCGTGCCACGTCCACTTCCCATGCGTCCCATTCCGGGCTTCCATCCACCATCCACCCTGCCAAAAGCCGCCCAACCCCTGCAGAAGACATCACACCCACCGAGTTCATCCCCGCAGCAACGTAAAGCCCGTCGACCTCGGGCGCGGGGCCAATCAAGGGCCGTGTGTCATGCGTAAAGCTCTCCGGTCCGTTCATGAAATGCTGAATGCCCACCTGCTCCAGGCCCGGCATCAGATCAAGCGCGGCTTGCATAAACGGGCCAAACTGATCCCAATCTTCGGCCAGTTCCAGAAACGGGCGATCGCCCTCAGGCCCATAGGCGTCCCAGCACTTTGCATAGGGTTCAAACCCGCCAATAACCAGCTTGCCGGCGTCGCCCTTGATGTAAATTCCGGTGTCTAGATCCCTCAGAACCGGGAACGGGTCGAGCAGGCCGGGCATCGGCTCAGTCACCACATACATGTGCTCGACTGCTTGCAACGGCAGATCCAACCCAGCGTTAGCCGCCAGCGGTTTTGACCATGCCCCGGCGCAAATCGCCACCTGATCCGCCTCGATGACCGAACCATCTGCAAGACGCACGCCCGTGACACGATCCGTATCTGTCTCAACACGCTCAACCGCGATGCCCTCGCGAATGTCCACGCCCCCTGCCTTTGCGGCGCGCGCATATGCCATGCACAAATCCACAGGGTTGAGATTTGCGTCTTCGGGTACTGCCAGCGCACCGACATGATTGCTCAAATCCAGGCCCGGGACCTCGATTGCGCTGACTCCAACGATCTCTGGCGACAACCCGACGGTCCGCCCCAAAGCGGCAATACGGTGCAACTCATCCATGCGCTCAGTCTCGCGCGCCAGCCAATAACCCCCAGTGCGGCGATACCCTGTCGCCATTCCGGTTTCTTCTTCCAAGGCCGGAAAGAGCGTCAAAGCTTCCATTGCCAGCCGGGTCGTATTCGGCGTTGCGCGCAGCGGCCCAACAATGCCCGCCGCGTGCCAGCTTGTTCCAGAGGTCAGGCTGTTGCGTTCCAGAAGAACAACGTCGCGCGCCCCAAGCTTGGCCAGGTGATAGGCAAGGCTCAGCCCGTTTGCCCCACCTCCGATGATCACCGCACTCGCCATCAGAAGTACTCGGCCTCGCCCACCTGTTCTTTGGTTCGCGCGATATAGGCCTGCAATTCCTCGTCCACGGCGGGATCAAGACCCGGGTCCTCATAAACCTCAAGATGCTCTTTCCAAAGCGCGTTGGCACGCTGACTTGCGTCCAATTCCCCGGCTGCGGCCCATTGTTCATAGGAATTGTTATCTGGTGTCTCTGGCCGGAAAAGTGCGCTGAGGAAATTAGCCTGCGTGTGATCTGACCCCAAGAAATGCTGCCCCGGCCCAGTGGCGGCAATAGCACTCATGGCCTGCGCATTTTCGCTCAGGTCAATGCCTTCGAAAAACCGCATCAGCTTGCCACAGAGGTCGGCGTCTAGCATGGTTTTCTCAAAACCTGTCACCAGCCCACCCTCAAGCCAGCCTGTCGCGTGGTTGATCACATGCGCCCCTGCAAACATCGACATCATCAGACCCCAGGTCGCCTCTTGCTGGCTTTGCCCATCGGGCAGTTTGGACGCGCTGAGTGTACCCACCGTATGAAGCGGCACACCCAAACGCCGCGCCAATTGCCCGGCGGCCAGAACCATCTGGCCTGCTTCGGGCGTGCCGAAGGTCGGCGCGCCGGACTGCATTGACATGGTTGAGGCAAAAGACCCCATCAGGCAGGGCGCACCGGGGTTGATCAGCTGCACCAGCGCCAGACCCGCCATTGCCTCGGCCAGAACCTGCGCCAGAGTACCCGCCACGGTGCAGGGACTCATCGCGCCGGTCAGAACCCAGGGCGTGCAGGCCACAGGCTGCCCTGCGTGGGCATAGGTCTTCAAAGCGCCTGACATATTGGCATCCATGACCAGCGGCGCGTTGGTGTTGGACACACAATACAGCACCGGATCGGCGTTCATCCAATCCCCGAACACAATCCGCGCCATGTCAATCGCATGACCCGCGCGTTCGGCACCGATAAATGCCCCCATAAAAGGCCGGTTCGACCAGCGGATATGGGCATAAAGCATATCCAGATGCCGCGTACTGGCCGGCAGATCAACCGGCTCACAAACCACGCCGCCGGAATGATGCAACCAAGGAATTGTCTGGTGCAGCTTCACCAGCGTGGTGAAATCCTCGTAGCTCGCATAGCGCCGCCCCCGATCCAGATCATGCACAAAAGGCGGCCCCCAGGACGGGCATAAAACCGTCGCTGAACCACCCATTCGCACAGTGTTCTCCCGGTTGCGTGCTTGCTGGCTGAACTCTGCCGGTGCGGTCGCCTGAATGATCTTGCGACAGAAACCGGGTTCAAACCGCACACGAACCCCACTCACATCGCAGCCTGCTGCGCGAAAAACCTTTAGGATCTCCGGATCGTCATGAAACTCCATACCTGTCTCGGCCAGAATCCGATCGGCATTGGCCTCAATCAGTTCCAGCCCCTCTTCGCTGAGCACAGGCAAAGGGCCAATGTTGCGTGTGACGTAGGGCGCGCGCGGTTGAACCGGGCGTTCCGGTCTTCGACGCTTCCGCGATGCATTGGACGATCCTGTCACATCACATCCTCCCGCGCATACCCGAGCGGCGGAGCGCAGGG
>JBCAZO010000344.1:0-3494 GCA_038532975.1 Pseudomonadota bacterium | reverse complement strand
AAACAACAGCCTGCGGAGAACACTTGAAGGCAGCATAGAATGTTCAGCGACGGTGGGCGCTAACCTGCATCAATGCGACCACCACGGTCGTTTGCCACACAGGGCGTATACGCCGCTCCGGCTTTGGTCAGCACGAACAGATCAATCTGGAAGAGGGCATTGAGACACAAGACACATCAGTATAGGACAGCAAAGATGATCAAGCGCACGCCGCAGCCCCAAGCACCTGCGCCAGACGTGCAGCAGGTCCAGCTTCCCGCCAAGATCGCCGCTGCATCACAGCAGAAAGCTGGGCCAACAGAGGCGCATTCGCATGAAAAACTCGATCGCGCGTCACGGGCAGCGGTTGCCTATATGTCGGCTGGCGTATCGCCGCATGCGTTCATCGAAGCCTGGAGTGATTGGGCACAGCATCTGGCCCAGGCTCCGGGTCGCCAACTTGAATTGGCCGAGCGCGCGCAGGAAAATATGACAAGGCTGTTGGGGCAGTCGCTTTTGCCAAACAGCGACGCGGAACCGGCCTTTGTGCCAAAGGCCTACGATCATCGTTTCCGGCATCCCGGATGGGAAAAGCCGCCGTTCAGAAACATGCAGCAGGGGTTTCTCGCGGTGCAGGACTGGTGGGATTATGCAACCGACCATCTGCGCGGATTGCGTCCTGAGGATGCAGACAGGACCCGTTTCATGGCGCGTCAGATGCTGGACCTGTTGTCGCCGTCCAATTTCCCCGCCCTTAATCCCGAGATCATCGAGGAAACGCGCAAGAGCAGCGGCAAGAATTTGGCGGAGGGTGCGCGCAACTTCATGCATGATTTTGTAAACACCGTTGCTCAGGTCCATGAACCCGCACCAGAGGGCTTTCAGATCGGTAAGGATCTGGCCTGTACACCCGGCGAGGTGGTGTTCCGCAATGATCTTTTCGAGTTGATCCAGTATGCGTCACAGACCGATAAAGTGCAGGCCGAGCCGATCCTGATCGTTCCAGCCTGGATCATGAAGTACTATATTCTTGATCTCTCGCCGCACAATTCAATGGTCAAACACCTTGTGGATCAGGGATTTACCGTCTTCATGATTTCGTGGTGCAACCCGACCGCTGATCAAGCAGACCTGTCGCTGGAGGACTACCGCGAACGCGGCGTGATCGCGGCTCTCGATGCGGTGAATGCCATCGTGCCGGAGCGCAAGGTTCATGCGGTCGGCTATTGCTTGGGTGGCACAATCCTCGCGATCGCGGCGGCCACGATGGCGCGAGAAAGCGACGAACGGCTTGCGTCGATCTCGCTCATGGCGGCACAGGTCGACTTTGCCGAGGCGGGCGAGTTGCTGTTGTTTCTGGATGAAAGCCAGATCGCATTCCTCGAGGACATGATGTGGGAGAAAGGCTATCTTGACCGGCCCCAAATGGCGCGCGCCTTTTCTGCTATCAGGTCGGAAGACCTTATCTATTCCCGTGCCGTGCGGCGCTATTACCTTGGGAAAGAGGACCTGCCGACCGACATGGGAGTCTGGGTTTCGGACACGACCCGGATGCCAGCCCGAATGCATTCAGAGTATCTGCGCGGCCTGTTCCTTGAAAACCGGCTGACGGCAGGCCGGTTTGCCGTCAACGGACGGGTGATCGCGCTCAAGGACATCTCGGCTCCAATATTCGCCGTGGGCACAGAAACCGACCACATCGCGCCGTGGAAGTCCGTCTACAAAACCCAACTGTTTACTGACAGCGATATGACTTTTGTTTTGACGAGCGGAGGGCACAACAGCGGGATCATCAACGAACCAAAGCTAGCGCGCGGTCACCATCGGATCTCACGTCGTGCTGCCGGGGCGCTATATGTCGGCCCCGAAGCCTGGGTTGCGCAAAATACGCCGCAACCAGGCTCTTGGTGGCCCGCGTGGACAACCTGGCTAGAAGAGAAAAGCAGTGGTGTCGCGGCGGCACCCTCCATCGGTGCGCCAGACAAGGGCCTGGTCCCAATCGTGCAGGCACCTGGCACCTACGTTTACCAAACCTGATCCCAAGCCCGCTCTTGGCAGTGGTAGACCGCGGCGAGAGGTCGCTTCATCGGGCCATGAAGCGAAGCGGCGCGATTCGTGAACCCCGTGCTGAGAGCTTTCAACCAAAGGCGGATTCTGGCCGACCGCACCGCACAGCGGCGAAGTGAAACGCATCATGCTGCTAACGCCGATCAGTGCGGCCAAGATTTACCTGCGGCAAACAGAGTCATGTCGTCCAGCAAGGCGATGAAACGAGCGGAGAGTCACCATGATCGGATATGTCGCGAACATCGAAGAACTGACAGAAGAGAACACTAACTTTCGGCGTGTTCTTTATTCAGGGACAAAGCTGCAATTGGTTCTGATGTCTCTGGAGCCTGGGACGGAAATCGGCGGTGAGATACACGCCGACACGGACCAGTTCTTTCGCATCGAAGACGGCAAGGGACGGGTCGTGATCGATGGCACGCCACACAAGGTTGGCCCCGGCGATGGTGTGGTTGTGCCAGCGGGCGCGCATCACAACGTGATCTGCACCGGGCATGAGGCGCTCAAGCTCTATACCCTCTACGGCCCACCGCATCACGAGGACCAACTGGTTCAAAAGACGAAAACCGAGGCCGATGCGTCTGACGAGGCTTTCTCCGGAGAAGGCACTGAGCAGGCGGCAGAGGTCGTCCGGGTCTCGGACCGAACTTGATGCGCTGCGCATTCAGGTCACGCCCGCACAGCACTTCAAACGCCACGACACCCCAAAACCCACCAATCAAAGGGAATCAATATGTCACCTGATAGCAAGACCGGCACCAAAGCTACCGCAGAAACCGACATCGAAGCAGTAAGCCATCAATTGGCCGCCCTGCGTGAGGATATGTCTCGTCTCACTGAAACTGTCAGCGGGATCGCGGGACGGCGTGGAAGCCGCATGGCCGCAGAGATCGCAGAAGGCTTTGACGAAGCGAAGCATTATGCAGAAAGCAAGGGCCGCTCTGCAGAGGCGCAACTGGAAGAGTCTGTCGCAGCACACCCTTTTATGACAATTGGCCTGGCGGTCGGCGCGGGATTTCTGGCCGGCGCCCTGTCGCGGCGGTGATGGGCATAGTCGATGGCATCGTGCACAGCATTGGCCGAGACGTCCGAAAGGACGCTGGGGAATTGCTGGTGCCGATCCTGTTGGCTCTGGCCGGGGGGCTGACAGGAACCGCAGGAGTGGGGTTCCTGACGGCCTGGGTCTATCTCACGCTTAGTATCGCGGTAGGGCAAGCTTCGGCGGCCCTTTTGACAGGACTAGGATTGGTCATTGTGGCGGCGGGCCTTCTGGTCTTTGCCAGAAATCGCCTTACGAAAAAGACCGCCGCAGACCCGCCGGTCTCCCAACCGGCGGCACCTGCAACCGGCGAAACCGGATTAGCCTCTCAGATTGCGTTCACGGCAGCATTTGTTCTGGCGCGATCCCTGGGCGAGGGCAGGCGGGACTGAAATTGGCCCGATTGACC
>JBCAZO010000343.1:0-3503 GCA_038532975.1 Pseudomonadota bacterium | reverse complement strand
ACCGACCATGCGTATCGGCGCGCAGCTCTGCGAGTCGCTGGCTTTGCATTGCAACCTTGGAAAGGATGCCTGCGCGCCGCGTGCCGAAAACCTGCTGACGCAGGTCCGCCTGCGCGACGTGAAGGCCATCATGCGCCGCTTTCCGCATGAGCTTTCGGGCGGGCAGCAACAGCGTGTCGCCATTGCCATGGCGCTGGCGGGAGAGCCTGAGGCGCTGGTGCTGGATGAGCCGACCACTGGTCTTGATGTCACCACGCAGATTCACATTCTCGACCTACTACGCGATCTGGCTACCGAGCGGAACATGGCGATGGTCATGGTCAGCCATGACCTTGGTGTGATTGGACGCTGCTGTCAGAAGGTGATGGTGATGCTGTCTGGCGAAGTGGTGCAGAGCGCGCCGGCGGAGCAGGTTCTGCGCAACCCGGAACACCCCTATGCCAAGCAATTGCTCGACGCGACGCCGCGCATCAAGCCGGTGACAGATATGCCTGCACCTGTCTGTGACGGCGAAAAAGAGGCGTTACGCCTGCAGGATCTGGCGCTCAGCTATCGTCAGCCCGGCTTTTGGGAACGTACCTTTGGCAAAACCGAGCTGCCGCTGACTGTGGATGGGATCAACGTGTCGCTGAAACAAGGTGAGACCCTGGGCCTTGTCGGGGAATCCGGGAGCGGTAAATCCACCATTCTCAAGGCCATCGCCGGAATGCTGCCGCCTCAAAACGGGTCGATTACCCTTGCCGAAGGAGCCGCCTTGCCTCATCGGATTGATCAGCGCAGCCCAACCGAACTGCGCCGCATCCAGCTGATTTTCCAAAATGCCGATCAGGCCCTCAACCCACGGCACACAGCACTGCAAATCCTCGCTCAACCGTTGCAGCTTTACTTTGGCATGAAAGGCAATGACCTGCGGGACCGGGCGGTGGAGCTTTTGGAACGCATGCGGCTCAGCGCCGAGTATCTTGAGCGCTTTCCTGGCCAAATGTCAGGTGGCGAAAAGCAACGCCTCGCCATCGCCCGTGCCTTTGCTGCGGAGCCCGAGATTGTGCTCTGCGATGAGGTTACATCAGCTCTGGACGTCTCGGTGCAGGCCTCGGTGATGGAGCTTCTGCAAGACCTCAAGCGCGAGAAGAAAACCACCTATGTCTTCGTCAGCCATGACCTCGCCGTGGTGCAGGAACTGGCTGACCAGATCGTTGTGCTCAAACAGGGCCGGGTGTGTGAACAGGGTAGTGCGCGGGAGGTCTATGGAAACCCGCAGGATGACTATACGAAGAAGCTGTTTGATGCGGTGCTAGAGCCCGAACCGGGGTAGGGGGCGAGCGTTGCCGGGCGGGCGCTTGGCGCACCTTTGTCCTGGGCGAAAAGCATCTATCCTTTGCCGATATGTTCCAACGTGTGACAGGCGAGGGCGCTTTTGAGGTCGCAGGCGCGGGCAAACCAGCTTGTGGCTTTGTTCAGCATAGCCGCATCCTTGCCTTCATCTAGATCCCAGATATGCAATGCTAAATTTGCTAACGATCCACAACTTTCTGCATGATCCAGTTCACACCCTTTGGACCAAAAAGATGCTGATTGTGCCTCCAAAGACAGGCCGTCGTTGTTGAGGGTGCGGACGTCGTTTACGAAATAAGTTTGTCCAGCCAAACCGCACAGACGACCTGATCCGTTTTCGCATGCGGTTGTCAAAATATCCAATGGGATAAATGCACCTCGATCCATCGGACCCAAGAGGTCTTCGAGAGCGGAAACAACTTCTTCGCAAACCGTTGTATCTGGTCGTATGCATTCTTGCCGTAAGATGGCGAGTGGTTGCAAAACGGCGGACTCATTACCCAAAAGAAATTGGGTCATCGCCATCGTCACGCAGACATTGCCGCCATCCGCAATACATTGCGCCTACAAATTAGGAAGATTAACACGAGCGGTGGCCTCAGATTTGTTGCGCCAAATCTTGCGTTCAGCATCCAAGGCATCTTTCGTTGTTTCGGGCAGCGCTCCAACATCACGTAGATGCCATGATTTGGTTGATCGCATCTCACAAGAGAATGCGTTCCCGCCTTCGCATTGCTGTTCAAGCGCTGCTTGGGCTAGCAATCCAAGTTTGGCCTTTTCCTGTGGTGCTATCTGTTCGAAATCGCGCGCAATAGACAGAAGTTCCTCACACGAAAGATGCTTTCCGGTTTGGCAGGCTTCAATCGCTCCTTCTATGCCTATTTGTAGCAGTGCCTCAGTCCGTTTTTGATCCTTGGGAAATGGCCAGTGACCATTTTCGTATTTCCAAGCAAGGTGCAGGCATTCATCGTATTTCGAAGGATCACAGCTATTCGGATACCCCTCCTGCGCAAAAGCCCATGGTGAAAGGCACAGCGCTGTCAGGGCAACTAGAACCTGAAAAAACCGCAAATCGCTTACCCCCCCAGCTTCTTACTCACAATCTCATTCACCGCTTTAGGGTTGGCCTTGCCGCCCGTGGCTTTCATCACCTGACCCACGAACCAGCCCGCAAGCTTGGGGTTTTCCTTGGCTTTTTCCACCTGTGCCGGGTTGTCGGCAATGATCTGATCCACCGCCGCCTCAATCGCGCTGGTATCCGTGACCTGTTTCATGCCGCGTTCTTCGACGATCTGGGCGGGATCGCCGCCTTCGGTGTAGACAATCTCAAAGAGATCCTTTGCGATTTTGCCGGAAATCGTATCTGATCTGATCAAGTTTATAATCCCGGCGAGTTGGTAGACCGAAACAGGATTTTCCTCAACGAAATCGGCATCATTGTCCTTTTTCAATCGGCCAAACAGGTCATTGATCACCCAATTCGCGGCCTGTTTGCCGTCAGACATTTCGGCTACCTTCTCGAAATAATCCGCGATCTCCTGATCTGCAGTGAGAACCCCCGCGTCATAGTCACTTAGCCCATACGCTGCCATCAGGCGCGCCTTCTTTTCATCCGGCAGCTCCGGCAAAGAAGATGCAATTGCATCCACCCAGTCTTGCTCGATCTCCAAAGGCAAAAGATCAGGGTCCGGGAAGTAGCGGTAGTCATGCGCCTCTTCCTTGGAACGCATGGAACGGGTTTCGTTCTTGTCCGGGTCATAAAGCCGGGTTTCCTGCTCCACCTTGCCGCCCGCTTCGACGATCTTGATCTGGCGCTCGGCCTCAACCATGATGGCTTGCTGGATGAACCGCATGGAGTTCATGTTCTTGATCTCGCAGCGTGTGCCAAGGTGAGAGAAATCCTGCGTTTCCATGTATTTCTCATACGCACCTGGCTGGCAGATCGACACATTCACATCGGCCCGCAGGTTGCCGTTCTGCATGTTGCCATCGCACGTGCCTAAGTAACGCAGAATCTGGCGCATCTTGGCCACATAGGCCGCCGCTTCCTCTGGCCCGCGAATGTCTGGGCGGCTGACAATTTCCATCAGACACACACCGGTGCGGTTGAGGTCTACGAAAGACATCGCCGGGTCCATGTCATGAATGGATTTGCCCGCATCCTGCTC
>JBCAZO010000342.1:0-3514 GCA_038532975.1 Pseudomonadota bacterium | reverse complement strand
AAAGCGGCCCTCATAGAACCGGTCGAGGCCAAATTCTGCAGTCAGCGGCGAGTATCCCTTGGCCATGAGCTCGGCAAAGCCCCAACCGCTTCCCGGAATGGCCTTGAAGCCGCCAGTACCCCAGCCGCAGTTGATAAAGCAGTTTTCCAGCGGTGTTTTAGACAAGATCGGAGAGCGGTCTCCGGTCACGTCAACGATCCCGCCCCACTGGCGCAGCATTTTCAGCCGCGCGATCATGGGGACTGTTTCGACAAGCGCGCGCACGGTTTCCTCGATATGGTGGAAAGAGCCGCGCTGCGTGAAGTTGTTATATCCGTCCGTACCGCCGCCGATCACCATCTCACCCTTGTCGGATTGGCTCATATAGCCATGCACTGTGTTGGCCATGACAACCACATCCATGCACGGTTTGATCGGCTCGCTGACCAGCGCCTGCAGCGCCACGCTTTCAATCGGAAGCCGGAAGCCCGCCATGTCGGCCAGATGCCCGGAATGACCGGCCACAACGATACCAAGCTTGTCACAGTCAATGTCGCCACGATTGGTGGTGACACCTTTGACCTTGCCACCCTCAGAGCGAATGCCGGTGACTTCGCATTTCTGGATCACATCCATGCCCATAGCCGAACAGGCCCTTGCATAGCCCCAGGCCACCGCGTCATGGCGCGCGGTACCGCCGCGTGATTGCCACAACCCACCAAGCACCGGGTAGCGCGGCCCGTCGATGTTCATGATCGGGCACAGCTCTTTGACGCGGCTGGGCGAGATGAACTCGGTTTTCACACCTTGAAGCGCATTGGCATGTGCGGTGCGTTTATACCCGCGCACCTCGTGCTGGGTCTGGGCCAGCATGATCACGCCGCGCGGGCTGAACATGATGTTGTAGTTGAGATCCTGGCTTAGCGTCTCGTAAAGACTGCGCGACTTCTCATAAATCGCGGCTGAAGGGTCCTGAAGATAATTGGAGCGAATAATCGTTGTGTTACGACCGGTGTTGCCGCCCCCAAGCCAGCCTTTTTCGAGGATCGCAACATTGGTCAGACCGTGGTTCTTGCCCAGGTAATAGGCCGTAGCCAATCCATGCCCGCCTGCACCGATGATGATAGCGTCATACTTTTTCTTTGGCTCAGGCGACGCCCAGGCACGTTCCCAGCCCATATGATGACTCAACGCCTCACGGGCGATGGCAAAGGCGGAATAACGTTTCATACGGGGCCTCCGGAGCTGTGCGCGGATTCGCGATCACTGCGCATTGTCGTGGATATGCGACACTGGTCAATTTATGTGGATACTCAGCGCGGCATCAAGGAGACAATTTGCGACATTCGCTAAAGCGTTTTGCACACAGATTGTGACCACTTGCCCCTTTTTCTTAATGGGATGGGTGGTTAAATGGAGGTCGAGTGAGGAAATGGCATGATCTTCTGGGCAATTGCAGGTGGGCTGGCGCTATTCTGTGCCTTCGTTCTGGGGCTTTTCGGGCTTCGGGGTCAGGCGGGGGATGAACCGCCTGCAGCGTATGATTTAAAGGTCTACCGTGACCAGCTTAAGGAAGTAGACCGTGATCTGGCGCGGGGTGTCATAGCAGACGAAGATGCCGAACGCATTCGTGCCGAGGTATCACGCCGCATTCTGGCTGCGGATGCGCAGTTGCAGTCCACCGAGGCCACAGGGGGCAAACAGCCCCTTGGCCTTCGGATTGCAATCCTCGCGGCGGCTGTTGCTGTGGTGGGCGGCGCCGGAGCGCTTTATGCGCGAATGGGTGCGCCGGGATACGAAGACCTGCCGTTGCAATTGCGCCTGGCGACCTCGGACGAGGCGCGTGCAAATCGTCCCTCTCAGGCCGAGCTTGAAAAGGTCCTGCCCGAATTTGAAATCACCGAGGACATTCCAGAGGATTACCAGGCGCTGATCACCCGTCTGCGCAACACGGTTGCTGAGCGACCCGATGACATGCGCGGTCTGCAGCTTTTGGCGCGCACAGAAGCATCCATTGGCAATCTTCCAGCAGCGCATACAGCACAGGCCAAGCTGATCGAATTGAAGGGTGACACGGCCACTGCTGATGATTTTGCCGAACTGGCCGATATGATGATTTCATCGGCGGGCGGGTTTGTCTCGGCCGAGGCGGAAGCGGCCCTGCGCGAAGCACTGGAGCGCAACCCGCAAGAGCCGCGCGCGCGATACTATATGGGGCTCTACCTGATGCAGGTGGACCGCCCGGACATGGCGTTCCGAACATGGGACGCGCTTTTGCGCGAAAGCACATCGGATGCGCCCTGGGTGCCTCTCATACGAGATCAGATCGAAGAGCTGGCCTGGCGCGCTGGTATTGCGCGCTATCAGTTGCCGGATGAAAATCGCCGCTCGGGGCCAACCCTGGCCGATATGACGGCCGCGCGCGATATGAGCCCGGAAGACCGTGAAGCGATGATCCGCAGCATGGTGGCCGGGCTTGATGAGCGTATCCGCGAAGAAGGCGGCACACCGGGTGAATGGGCGCGCTTGATCAACGCCTATGCGGTGCTGGGGGACGAGGACGAGATCCGGGATGTCCTGGCCCGCGCGCGGGAGGCGTTTGCAGGGGATCCTGAGAACCTGGAGATCATGGAAAACGCGGCCAAGGAAGCCGGGTTCGCGGAATGATCATTGACGACATTGCCGAATTTGCTGCCACCCTGCCCGGCATGCGGCCTTTGATCGGGCTCGATCTGGGCACAAAGACGATTGGGGTGGCGGTGTCTGACGCGCTTTTGAGCACCGCAACGCCGCTTGAAACGGTCAAGAGAGCGAAGTTTACCGTCGATGCCGCACGGATTCTGGAGATTGTGACCGGTCGTGAGGCAGCGGGGGTTATCCTTGGCTTGCCGCGCAATATGGATGGATCAGAAGGTCCGCGTGCGCAATCCACGCGCTCATTTGCGCAGAATTTGGCAAAACTGACGGATATTCCCATCACTTTCTGGGATGAACGCCTTTCCACGGTTGCGGCAGAAAGGGCACTGCTTGAGGCAGATTTGACCCGAAAACGTCGCTCTGAGGTGATCGATGCGGTGGCGGCTGCGTATATTCTGCAAGGAGCGCTGGATCGCTTGCGCCATCTGAAGGACCAACCGTTGTGAACGACAACACCCCTGTCTGGACACGTGACGAGATCGAGTCGCCTTGCGTGCGCATTTGCGTGGTGCATCCCGAGGCACGGATTTGCACGGGATGTTTCCGCACGATTGACGAGATCAGCCAGTGGTCCAAGATGTCTCGTGAGGACCGGCGCGAGATTATGGAGGCCCTGCCAGACCGTGCCTCTTTGCTGCGCAAACGTCGCGGCGGACGCTCGGCACGATTGAAGCGCGGTTAAGCGGCGCGGCGCGAGCGCCATGCAGAGCGGATCACCCAGATCAGGCCAACCAGAGTGCCGATCAAACCACCCAGGTAACTGAAATTGTGCATTTGACCCGCGCGCGCAAAAGCAACCGGATCGCTGACGTCCCAACCTTCCATGAACCAAGGCAAA
>JBCAZO010000341.1:0-3517 GCA_038532975.1 Pseudomonadota bacterium | reverse complement strand
GCCGGGCATTATCGTTTAAGATCCGTTCCAGCCCCGGTTCATGCAGAGGGGTATACTGTGGATTTGGATGCGTTGCGCGATCTTGCCAGGGCTGAAAAGCCCAAGCTCATTACCATCGGTGGCAGCCTGAACCTGTTTCAGCATCCAGTGGCCGAGGTGCGCAAGATTGCCGACGAGGTTGGCGCGAAGGTTTTGTTTGATGCAGCTCATCAATGCGGGCTGATTGCAGGGCGTGCGTGGCGCAATCCGCTGAATGAAGGTGCGCATGTGATGACGATGAGCACCTACAAAAGCCTCGGCGGCCCTGCTGGCGGACTTGTCGTGACGAATGAAACCAATCTTGCCCGGCGCCTAGATGAAATTGCCTTTCCCGGAATGACGGCAAATTTTGACGCAGCAAAATCGGCGGCCTTGGCCATCACTCTGCTTGATTGGCGCGACCACGGGAGAGCCTACGCGAACGCGATGATCGAATTGGCGCTTTCTTTGGCCAATGCATTAGTAGAACGGGATGTCCCAGTGTTTGAAACACCGCATGGCATGACCCAATCGCATCAGTTTGCGGTAGAGGCTGCGCGCTATGGCGGTGGGCAAGCTGCGTCCAAGACTTTGCGGCAGGCCGGTTTTCTCGCTTGCGGTATTGGACTTCCAATTGAAGCTGTCGAAGGGGATATGAACGGTTTGCGGATCGGCACGCCGGAACTGGTACGATGGGGCGTGACCCCCGAACATGTGCCTGACTTGGCAGACCTGATTGCGGAAGGGTTATCAGATAATCCGCGCGATGTGGCCCCGCGCACGCAAGTGATGCGCAAGACCTTCAACAAAGTGCATTATGTGAACTGATAGGCAGAGCATGTGCCCGGCCTACTTGTCGCGGAACTGTGCCTCGCGCTTTTCGGCAAAGGCGGCCATGCCTTCTTTCTGATCTTCGGTGGCAAAGAGCGAGTGAAAGACGCGGCGTTCAAACAGCAGACCCTCGGCAAGTGGCACCTCGTAAGAGCGATTGACCGCTTCTTTGACAGCCATGACACTGACCATCGATTTCTCTGCGATCTTCTGAGCCGCGTTCATAACTTCTTCCATATGCTTTTTGGCTGGGACCACACGGCTAACAAGGCCCGCGCGCTCGGCCTCTTCGGCATCCATGAAACGACCGGTGAGGTTCATGTCCATGGATTTCGATTTACCGATAAAGCGAGTCAGGCGCTGTGAGCCTCCAAGACCAGCCATCACGCCAAGATTGATCTCAGGCTGGCCAAATTTTGCGGTGTCTGAGGCGATAATGAAATCACACATCATCGCCAATTCGCATCCCCCGCCCAACGCATAGCCGGACACAGCGGCGATGATGGGTTTACGGATGCGCATGATGGCATCGGCTTCGGGGCCAAAGAGATCACCCGAAAACACTTCGACGAAGGTTTTTTCGGCCATCATCTTGATGTCTGCGCCTGCGGCGAAAGCTTTCTCGGAGCCGGTGAGCACAACGCAGCGCACTTTTTCGTTGCCCTGAGCATCCTGAAGCGCATCGACCAATTCGCCTAACAACTGGCTGTTGAGGGCATTCAGGGCGTCGGGACGGTTCAGGGTGATTTTGGCGACGTGGTCTTCTACTTCGACGATGATCGTCTCATAGGCCATGAAATCTGCCTTTGTTTGTTTCTGTCAAAAGCGATTCATTACCATTTGCGGCGCTCGGATCAACCTCATCTTTGGCATTGTGCACAATAGAAGCTGGAACGCCCGGATTGTACGATACGGCGGATCGTGCCTTTGCAATCGGGGCGGTTGCACAGCTCTCCTTCGCGACCATAAACGTCGAATTCATGTTGAAAATATCCAAGTTCTCCATCGGCTTGGCGGAAATCACGTAGGGATGATCCGCCAGCCTCGATAGCATCAGCAAGTACCTGTCGAATAATCGGCACCAGCGAAGAGGCGCGGCGTTTTGACAGGCTACCTGCGCGTTTTTTGGGCGAAATTGACGCTCGGTAAAGCGCTTCGCAGACGTAGATATTGCCCAGCCCAGCAACGATTCGTTGGTCCAAAAGGGCAGATTTGATAGGTGTGTTTTTCGCTTTCAGAGCTTCGAGCAGATAAGATTCATCAAAGCTGTTACCCAAAGGTTCGGGACCTAGTTTGGCCAGCAATGGATGAGTATCAATGTCATGGGTGGGCATCAGATCCATCGCACCAAAGCGGCGCGGGTCGTTGAAGGTGACGCGCGCGCCATTGTCCATGTCGAGCACCACATGGTCATGTTTTGCAGGGGCTGGATGAGCGTGAACGAATTGCCCCAATGGATCGCCAGACACCAGCATACGCCCGGACATGCCCAAATGAACAAGCAGAGTTTCGTCTGAAGACAGATCGACAAGGATGTATTTGGACCGGCGGCGCAGCTGATGCACAGTGGTGCCCGCTAGCCGCTCTGCCATATGTTCGGGGAAGGGCCAACGCAAATCGGGGCGATTCACCTGAGCTTTGGCGATCTTTGCGCCCGTCATGGCCGGGTCCAGGCCGCGGCGTACTGTCTCAACCTCTGGCAATTCAGGCATTTTTGGTCCTCTGGTGGGCAAAGCGGCGCATTGTAACCCGCACGTAGCGGCCTATAAGAAGGTCTGATACAGAAAACGGCAAGGCCCGTCGCGGAAATGACCGAGAAAACAACGCATTTTGGATTTGAAGATATCCCGGAAAGCCAAAAGGCCGGACGGGTGCAGGGCGTCTTTGGCTCTGTTGCGTCAAAATACGATGTGATGAATGACGCGATGTCCTTTGGCATTCATCGCATATGGAAAGACGCCATGATGGATTGGCTGGCACCAAGGGCCGGTCAAAAGCTTTTGGATGTAGCCGGTGGCACCGGGGACATTGCCTTTCGGTTTCTGAACCGCGCCGGCAGCGGTCATGCGACGGTGTTGGATTTGACGGAGCCGATGCTTTTCGAAGGACGCAAGCGTGCAGAAGCCGAACAAAAAGCGGATCAGCTGGAGTGGATTGTTGGTGATGCGATGGCCCTGCCATTCGATGATAACAGTTTTGAGGTTTATACGATCAGTTTTGGCATTCGAAATGTTACACGGCCTGAGGATGCTCTAGCAGAAGCTTACAGGGTGCTGAAACCGGGCGGTCGGATTATGGTTCTGGAGTTTAGCCAAATCCCCAACGACATGATGCAAAAGGTCTATGATCTTTATAGCTTCAATATCATTCCGCGCTTGGGTCAGATGATCGCTAATGATCGCGACAGCTATCAGTATCTGGTGGAATCGATCCGTAAGTTTCCGGACCAAGAGACGTTTCTGGGAATGATTCAGGCCGC
Source organism: Pseudomonadota bacterium (assembly GCA_038532975.1). GTDB lineage: Bacteria > Pseudomonadota > Alphaproteobacteria > Rhodobacterales > Rhodobacteraceae > Roseovarius. Next base: position 189 of record JBCAZO010000341.1, on the reverse strand, counting down.
AGGATTCGAGCAGGCCAAGTATCGCAATCTGAGCATGGGCATCGCCTGTTTGCATTCTGGTTGGAAAATCTAGACGGTGCGTGGGCCTCATAATATTCTGCGCCTGATCCGCACGGGTGCCACGCTTGAGCGCACAGGCGCGATGCGACTTATCATGGATGCGATGGATGCAGGTGCATCCATCGCATC
>JBCAZO010000340.1:0-3534 GCA_038532975.1 Pseudomonadota bacterium | reverse complement strand
GGAAACTAGGGAACAAACCATATTTTGATGCATCATACCCGGGATGCGGGTTGGTGGGAGGATTAAGTGGCAACTCCTGCCAAACGATGTCAAAAGCGCTTCATTAATAACCAAGTAAAAAGAGAAAATTTTTAATATTCTAACATTTTTTACTTTACACACTATATAACGAAGGCGAATCACCAAGGAACGCCTAAAAATGTCGAATGCATATCCGGTTAAAACGGTTGCAAACACATTCCTTCAACGAGACTTCGAGGATGGCGTGGCGACCATATCCCCTATGAAGCTTCAGAAGCTTGTATACTGTTTGCATGGTTGGCATCTGGCCATCACTGGGAAACCAGCAATCACTGGAAGTTTCGACGCTTGGCAATATGGGCCAGTACAGGACGAGTTGTATCACTCTTTTAAGCAGTTTCGTGACAAGCCTATCAATCGCTACGCTTCAGTTTTTCGTGACGGAGAAGAAAAAGCTTTTGTGATTCCTTCCAATGACGACCAAATGCGTAAAATCTTTGAAGAAGTATCAAAGAAATACATGCCATTTTCAGCGCTACAGTTGTCGGCACTCACCCATCAATCCGGAACACCCTGGTCAAAAACGATGGAGCATGGCGGCGGCACTATCTCTGATGATGAAATCCGAAAGCACTTCCTTTCAATCGTGAAATAATGACTGATAAACCTGAGGAAGAACTGGCGACAGTAGACCAATTGGCAGAGGCGAGAGTTTCCGTCCCCGAGCCAGACAAAACAGCGCACGCCGAGGCGGCACAATTTCGTCATACTGAAAAGATGCAGGAGGCCGAACTTGGTTAGGTTGGCAAGATTTGGGGGTCACGTTCGGAGAAACCAGGCAACATCTCTGCAATTGTCGCTTTGATTCTGGTTTTGTACGTTGGAGCGTTGCTCGGTTTTGCCATGTTCAGCGATAAACTACAGTTGAGCGAAGCGTCGGATACTCTTGCTGCGATTACAAGCATAATCACTTTGATTTTGGGCTATTTGTTCGGCAGCAACGACCGCCGCTAACACACCCCTTGCAGACTCACCCATGCAGGCGTATATCCCCCTCAACAGCGGCGCGTTCGGGTCCACACCGAAAGCTCCACCGGGAAATACCAACGGGCCGCGCGCCCGTTTTTTTGTGCTTGAAAGACCGATGAGCAACGACCTGATTGCCAAAGCTGCGATTGACCGCCGAATGGCCGAAATCATTACCCCTGTCATCGAGGATATGGGGTTTGAGCTCGTGCGTGTGCGGTTGATGGGGGGAAAGACGGTCACGTTGCAGATTATGGCCGAGCGCCCGGATGGGGGCATCGAGGTGGATGAGTGCGCTAACATCTCAAATGCGGTGAGCGCGGTTCTGGATGTCGAGGATCCGATCACGGATGCCTATACGCTGGAAGTATCCAGTCCTGGCATTGACCGGCCGCTCACACGGTTGAAGGATTTTGATGAGTTCGAAGGCTATGAGGCCAAGTTAGAGACTGCTGAGCTGATTGATGGGCGTAAGCGGTTCAAGGGCGTTTTGGCCGGAACGGAAGAAGATGAAGTGCTTATCAACCTGGAAGAAGGCACTGTCGGGCTCAAGTTCGACTGGCTGGTAGATGCCAAACTTGTGCTGACCGATGAGCTGATCAAGGACATGCTAAAGGCGCGCAAGGATGCGGGTCTGATTGACGAAGATAGTTTTGACGAGATCGAGACCGAAGGGTCTGAGGAGGACTAAGAGATGGCCATTACATCAGCCAACCAGCTTGAGCTTTTGCAAACCGCCGAGGCAGTGGCGCGGGAGAAGATGATCGACCCTAGCCTTGTGATTGAGGCGATGGAAGAGAGTCTCGCTCGCGCGGCCAAGTCCCGCTATGGCGCGGAGATGGACATCCGCGTCTCGATTGACCGCAAGACCGGTAAGGCGACGTTTACCCGTGTGCGTACTGTGGTCGAGGATGAAGAGCTTGAAAATTATCAAGCGGAGTTCACCGTAGAGCAAGCCAAACAGTATCTTGAAGACCCCAAAGTTGGTGACACGTTTGTCGAGGAAGTACCTCCGGTCGATATGGGCCGGATTGCTGCGCAAAGCGCCAAGCAGGTGATTCTGCAAAAGGTCCGGGAGGCAGAGAGAGACAAGCAGTACGAAGAATTCAAGGATCGCATCGGGACCATCATCAATGCGCAGGTCAAACGCGAAGAGTTTGGCAACGTGCATGTTGATGTTGGTATGGGCGAGGCTGTCCTGCGCCGGAATGAAAAGATTGGGCGTGAAAGCTATCGCCCGAATGATCGCATCCGGTGCTACATCAAGGACGTGCGCCGCGAAGCACGCGGTCCGCAGATTTTCCTGAGCCGGACCGCGCCTGAATTCATGGCGGAACTTTTCAAGATGGAGGTGCCGGAGATCTATGATGGCATCATTGAGATCAAGGCGGTTGCACGTGATCCTGGCAGCCGGGCAAAGATCGCTGTGATTTCCTATGACAATTCAATTGACCCCGTTGGTGCCTGTGTTGGTATGCGCGGTAGCCGGGTTCAGGCGGTTGTGAATGAGCTTCAGGGCGAAAAGATCGACATCATTCCGTGGAACGAAGATCAGCCAACCTTCCTTGTGAACGCTTTGCAGCCTGCCGAGGTGAGCAAAGTGGTCTTGGATGAAGAGGCTGAACGCATCGAAGTTGTGGTGCCGGAAGATCAACTTTCGCTGGCCATTGGGCGCCGCGGTCAGAACGTGCGCTTGGCCAGCCAGCTAACGGGTCTTGATATCGACATCATGACAGAAGCCGAAGATAGCGAACGTCGTCAAAAAGAGTTTGAAGAGCGTACAAACCTCTTTATGCAAACGCTCGATCTGGACGAGTTCTTTGCGCAGCTTCTGGTCTCAGAGGGATTCACCAATCTCGAAGAGGTGGCTTATGTCGAGCTTGATGAACTGCTGGTTATTGATGGGGTCGATGAAGACACCGCCAATGAGCTTCAGGCCCGGGCGCGGGATATTCTTGAAGCGCAGGCACGCGAAGCTCTGGAAAAAGCGCGTGGTTTGGGCGCGGAGGACAGCCTTATTGAATTTGAGGGCCTGACACCCCAAATGGTGGTTGCTCTGGCCGAGGATGGCGTGAAGACGCTGGAAGATTTTGCAACCTGCGCAGATTGGGAACTGGCAGGCGGCTGGACGACAGTCGATGGAGAACGGATCAAGGACGACGGCCTGTTGGAGCCGTTTGATGTATCTCTTGAAGAAGCGCAGGACCTTGTGATGACCGCGCGTGTCATGCTCGGTTGGGTTGACCCTGCTGATCTTGAAGCCGATGTCGCCGAAGACGGCGATGAGGCTGTTGAAGAGGAGGCCGAGGCCTGATCCTTCAGGCCTCGTGAGGTCGACATGGGGCGCGGTGGACAGCCCAGGGATCGCTCGGATGGTCCGGAACGCAAGTGCATTGCCACAGGTGACGTGCGTCCCAAACATGGGCTGATCCGATTTGCGATTGGTCCTGATGCGCAGGTTGTTCCGGATATTCTTGGTCGCCTGCC
>JBCAZO010000339.1:0-3549 GCA_038532975.1 Pseudomonadota bacterium | reverse complement strand
GTTCATGAGGAAAGCGGCGCATGATCGCCTTCACGTCGCGCAGGCGAACCTTGGTCAGCAAGTCTTCGGCGCGTGGCACACAGGCGTCTTTTTCGAAGTTGCAATGCAGAGCCAGCGACTCGCAAAGCTGTGCGCCGATGCGCATGGTCGGTGTCAGGGCCTGACCCGAGTTCTGCGGGATAAGACCCAATTCGCCGCCGCGTATATCCTCAAGCCTTTGCGCGGACATGGCAAACACATCCTCGCCGTCAAACTGCGCGTCGCCTCCGGTCTTGCGAAGACCAGGCTTAAGAAACCCCATTGTCGCCAGCGCCAGCGTACTTTTGCCCGACCCGCTTTCGCCCACAATGCCCACAGTTTCGCCGCGACAGACGGTCAGATCGACGTTTTTGAGAACGTTAAATGTCTCTCCGGCTCGCGTGGTGAACCCTACCGACAGGTTTTTAGCTTCGATAACCGCGCCGCCTGCCATCTAGACGACCGCCCTTTGTGACCGGTCCAGGCCGAGGGTTTTGGCCAACGCATCTGCCGTCAGGTTCACACCGATGATCAGAGAGCTGAGCGCGAACATCGGTCCCAGCACGCCCCAGGGCGCCAAGGACATGTAGATGCGTGCCTCAGAGACTTCCTGCCCCCAGTCGGGTGTGGGCGGGGCCACGCCATAACCCAGAAACGAAAGTGCGGAAAAACTCAGGAGCATCCAGCTCAGGCGCATCGCACCTTCGACCATGACCACGTCGAAGACATTGGGCAAAAGTTCCCGCCACATGATATTGCCACGTTTGTGGCCTCGGGCGCGGGCTGCGAGAATGAAGTCTCGGGCAACAACGCCGTGTGTTGCGGCACGCACCACGCGAATGACAGGAATGCCGAAGAGAAAGCCGAGCGTCAGGATCAGCACAAGGTTGCCTCCATCGAACATCACCACCACGACCATGAGCGGCAGGATACCCGGCAATGACAGGACCGCATCCACCAGCCGCATCGCAACCTCATCGATCCAACCGCCGCGCAGACCAAGGTAAATGCCCAGAAGCCCGCCCCAAAGCATTGCCAGCGGCGTGGCAATGCCACAGACGATCAGCGCCTGCCGCCCGCCTTGCAACACACGGCTAAAAACATCCCGCCCCAAAGCATCGGTCCCCAGCAAGTGGTTGGATGAGGGGGGGGCCAAAATTTCATCAGACCCCATCGTGATCGCATCATGCGGCACAATCCAAGGGCTCAGGATGGCCACAACGACATGCAATGTGACCAGAAAGATTCCAATCGCACCCGATGGCCTGCTGCCAGCGTCGCGTAGAATGCTGATCCAACGACGCAGAAGCGATGGTCGCGCTTGTGTGGTCTGTTCGACTTGCGCCATCACATGCGCCCCAATTGCGAGCGTTGCCGCGGGTTGAGCAGGATTGTCAGCAGGTCAGCCACAAGGTTTATGCCGACATAGGTCGCGGCGACAAGCAACGTGATCGCCTGGATCACTGGCAGATTTCGGTCGGAAATAGCGTCGATCATCATGCGGCCAAGGCCCGGATAGTTGAAGACAACCTCAACCACGACCACCCCGCCCAAAAGCCACGCCACGGTCAAGGCTACAACGTTTATCGCAGGCAAAAGCGCCGAAGGCAGTGCGTGGCGGAAAACGATACGCCAATATGGCACACCCTTGAGCTGAGCCATTTGGACGAAATCGCTGGCCATCACCTCAATCACCGAAGAGCGCACCATGCGCATGATATGCGCCACCATGACGAAGGTCAGCACAATGGAGGCCGGGACAAATTCCGGGAAAAAGTCGAGCGGCGGGGCATCTGCGGGGGTAAGGACGACCGCTGGCAGCCAGCCGAGCCAGATCGAGAACACCAGGACAAGGATCGTTGCCGTGACGAATTCCGGGATGGTCATGGCAAAGATCGCAGCCGTGGACACAAACAAGTCGGGAAACCTGTCGCGCCAAAGCCCGGCGATAACGCCGAGGAAAATAGCCAGGGGAACACCAACACTCAGCGCCCCTGCCGCAAGTAAGATGGAATTCTTGACGCGCAACGCTACCTCGGACGTTATGCGTGTTTCGCCATCCACTGAGACACCAAAATCACCTTGCACAGCGGCGACGGCCCACTCGATGTAGCGGGTCAGGGCTGGTTTATCGAGGCCCAGAGCCGCCCGGCAGTTTTCCAGGAGCTGCCCTTGCGCATCCCGTTCCAGATAGGCCGTGCAGGCATCGCCCGGCAGAATCTCGATACCCACAAAAATGATGACCGAGACCAGCCAAAGCGTGACCAGACCCAAGCTTAACCTTTTCAGAATCAGACTAACCATCCGGTCCCGTCGCGCGTGCCGTATGCCGTTTCAACTTGAGTGGTTGACACATCGGCGTTCTCCCTTGGGTCGACCCTAGACTGGGCCGGACCCACGCGTCGAGACACTTGTCACATTTTTCACAGAGATTTTCGTAAGTTCACCGCTTTCGCTGCAGGCTGATCGCCGCGCTAAGCTCTTCTGGTCGCGGCAGGTCGGACTGAGCGAGGGCCATGGCTGTCACGTTGTTCAGTATGTCCTCAGGCATAGGCGCCACCTTGGGTCCGGTCATGTCCACATGCAGAACCATGGACTCTCCCGTCGCCGCCTTCCAGCCATCTTCGTGATACATTTCCTGATAGCTATGGAACCGTTTTTCGTCGTGGTCGACAATACGAAAGGCGATGCGCACCTTATCCCCAAGTTTCAATTCACGCAGGTAGCGAATGTGAAACTCTGCTGTGTAGGTGGTCAGCCCGCGCTCTTCCGCGTAGTCGGGGCCAAAGCCAAGCGCGGCATACGCCTCATCCGCACCGCGATCAAAAAGCACAGTGTAGTAGCCCATGTTGAGATGGTTGTTGTAGTCAATCCAATCCGGTTCGATTGTGTGCAGAGTGGACATGAAAGGCGTGGGATCGGACATGACATGGCTCGTTTTGACGGGTTTTATGGAGTTATCCGTTGTCACTGACCTGTAGCCAAGAGATTTTGGTCTAAGCGAAAGGTAGAAAAACCAGTACTTTACGGCGCCATCATACCAATTTATACCAATTATACCAAAAATTGACCTGGTGAGAGATGAGCACGTCTGTAACATCCGATGATCCCGGCATTGTCATCCCTGGCCAGATTGGGGCTACGGTCCAGATCGTGGTGGATACGCTTTTTGCACGGATAAAGTCAGAGGAATATCAAAGAGACACACGCCTGCCGTCTGAGCGCACCCTGGCGGCGGAGCTGGGGGTGGCGCGCAATACGGTGCGCGAAGCGCTGGATGTGCTGGAGAGCCAGAACGTGATCCTGCGACGGCCCGGATCCGGCAGCTTTGTCACCTACAGGTCCACACCCCGCGCGGCCATGACCGCCGACAGCGTGGCGGGCGAGACCAGCCCGCTCGACCACCTAGTGGTGCGCGGTATTCTGGAACCAGAGATCGTGCGGCTGGCCGTGGTGAACATGACGCCGCGCATGGTTTCAGAAATGGCCAAGACGCTGTCTCAAATCGAAGCGGTCACAACCGATCTAGAC
>JBCAZO010000338.1:0-3554 GCA_038532975.1 Pseudomonadota bacterium | reverse complement strand
AATATTGCAGTTGGAAACTTACTTCACCGCCGGTCCCAAAGAGGCCCGCGCCTGGACGATCCGGCGCGGTACAGCGGCCCCGCAGGCGGCAGGCGTCATCCATGGTGACTTTGAAAAGGGATTCATCCGCGCCGAGACGATTGCCTATGAAGACTATGTCGAACTGGGCGGTGAACAGGCGGCTAAGGAAGCAGGCAAGATGCGCGCGGAAGGCAAGGGATACATCGTCAAGGACGGCGATGTTCTGCATTTCCTGTTCAACACCTAATGCACATGTAGGCGGAAACTTTGAAAGTTTCCGAACAGATTTCTTTTCAAGAAATCAGCACACAGGTACAGGTCTTTTATGCCCTTACTTCTTATCTTCGGTCTGCTCTGTATCGCTCTGGGCGCGTTGCTCTATCGCAGGCGCAAAAGGATCGAGCGCCGCCAAGAGCTTCTGCAGGGCCAGCTGTCAGACACAGAACGCGAGATTGTGGCAGATACCGTGCCGCTGCTGCGCAATCTGCCGCCTGACATGCAAACCCGTCTGGAAGGCAAGATGAACCTGTTTCTGGATCAGGTTGAGTTCATCGGCTGCAACGGGCTTGACGTCACCGAAGAGATGGAATTGTCCATTGCCGCGCAAGCCTGTCTCTTGGTGCTCAACACTGACGCCTGGTACGACCATCTGCGCACCATTCTGATTTATCCCGGCGCGTTCAAATCCAAAACCAGAGAGCATGATGGCTATGTGGTCCGAGAGTCAGAGGTCGTGCGCTCTGGTGAAAGCTGGCAATATGGGCCGGTGATCCTGTCCTGGGCTCATTCCAAACAAGGCGCGCTCAACACCGAGGATGGCCACAACGTTGTCCTGCATGAATTTGCGCATCAGCTTGACAGCCTGTCCGGTCATACCGATGGTGCGCCGCTCTTGGCCAGTGGTCAAAGCTTTGCAGAATGGGCGCGCGTTTTCACCAAAGCTTATAGACGTCATGTCGAAAAGACAGAGGCAGGGCACAACACAGTCCTAAGTCCATACGCCGCCACCAGTCACGAAGAATTCTTTGCGGTTGCAGTGGAAGTCTTTTTTGAAAAGCCGATCCGATTGCAAAGAGAAGAGCCCGAAGTCTACGCGCAGTTGTCAGAGCTTTTGCAACTGGATCCTGCGACCTGGCATTGATGCGCTCGGTGGCTGACGGGCTGCTGCTGAACTGTTTTGCGTTCTGGCACTGGATGAAGACCGGCTCTGATATACGTCCTTTCCTTGTGGCGTCATCTAGGCCAAGCTCAGCGAAAGAGCCGCACCGAAAGAGGGACACATGGCAGCAGAGTCAAATCACGGACACGCACTTCCTTCCTGGTTTGTTGCGCCCGGAGAATCCGACACCTTCGCATGGTTTTCCATCGCGCTTATCCTGTTGGCGATCTACGGAATCGTGACGCTTTATGCAGCCTTTGATCGGTGGGCCGAGCATCAGTCCAAAGGCACTCCGCTGGCCAAGACCATTCCGACCATGCTTACCATTGCCCTGCTCTACGAGCTGTTCCCGCTGTCGCATTTTAACATCCTGTTGCCGCTGAGCGCGATCTTGATTGCGCTGATGGCGGATTGGTCACGGTTCAACCTGGGTCGGCGCGACGCGCCAGAAACAGTGGTCGAACCCGTGCCTGAACCAAAACCCCAAACCGAAGAGGCTGAACGTGCTTGAGCTGCTTCTGACGTCCTTTCCGGCGGTCATCCGGTATTTTCAACTCAAACGCCGTGGCGAGGCGATCACCGTCTGGAACATGCGCACGGCGGTGTTTCTTTGGGCCATCATGGCGTTCTTCCTCTTTTTGGTGATCTTTTATTTCCACCCCAAATCCTACACCGGTCTCTTGCCTTTCCGCACGGTATCGGTCGTGGCTCAGACAAGTGGCCCCGTAACAGAGGTTGCGGTGCATAATGGTCAGAGGGTCGCATCTGGAGACGTGCTTTTCCGCATTGAGAACCGCGCGCAGAAAGCGGCTTTGTCTCAGGCCAAGGCAGAGCTTGACACATTGGCCGCAGCAGAGGTCAAAGCGCAGGATTCCCTGATCGTTGCACAAGCAGGTGTCGCTCAGGCGCAGGCCAGTTTGGACAAGCTGAAGGTTGATCTTTCAAACGCGCAATCCCTTTTTGAACGCAACGTTGGCAGTGGCGATGCGGTCCGAGAGCTTGAGGCGTCGGTCGCAGTCGCCGAGGCGGAATTGGCGGCGGCTGAGGCGCAGGTGGATTTGGTGCAGACCGACATCTCACAAGCCATTCCAGCCCAACGCGCCGCGGCCGAAACGGCCGTGGAACGCGCACAGGTATCCTTGGACCAAACCGAGGTGCACGCATTCACCGATGGTGTTGTCACCCAGCTTGCGCTCAGCGTCGGAAGCCCGGCCTCCACACTGATTATCAGCCCGGCGATGGTCATCATCCCGGACCGGGACGCGGATGCACCTTTGCGCATCACGGCCGGATTCTCTCAGGTGGCGCGCGCGACGCTCTATGAGGGCATGCCAGCTGAAGTGGCCTGTGACAGCAACGCAGGCCTGTCCTTCCGCAACGCCGTGATGCCCGCCCAGATCGTTGCGATCCAACCTGCAGTTGCGACTGGCCAGGTGGTTCCCGGCGGGCGGCTTCTGGAACCCGGCAACCTGAATGCGCGCGGCTCCATGCTGGTCTATTTTGAGCTTATCCACCCTGAACACGCGGCCATGATGCTCGATGGAAGCGGATGCATCGTGCAAACCTACACCAACAATCTGAGCGGCATGACGGGGCATATAATTGCGGCAACGGGAGTGGTTAAGGCCGTGGGCCTGCGGCTCAAGGTCTGGGGCGCGATCCTGTCAGGCATCGGGCTTGCCGGTGGGGGCGGTCACTGAGCGCAAACGCGCGCAATGCACCAACTGGACCGCCTTGCCGATGTCCCATACGGTTTCCCTATGAATTGACGGGAAGACGACATGACAAGACCAAACATTCTTTTCATCCAGGTGGATCAACTGGCCGCGCAGTTTCTGCGCTGCTATGGCGACCCGGTTTGTCACGCTCCAAACCTCGGCAAACTGGCCGATGAGGGCACGGTTTTTGAGACCGCCTATTGCAACTTCCCGCTCTGCGCTCCGTCACGTGCATCCATGGCCACTGGCAAGCTCTGTTCAGAAATCGGCGCTTATGACAACGCCGCTGAATTGCCCGCCTCCATGCCCACCTATGCGCATTACCTGCGCGCCAGCGGCTATCAGACGGCGCTCTCGGGCAAGATGCATTTTATCGGTCCTGACCAACATCATGGGTTTGAAACCCGCCTCACGCCCGATCTCTACCCCGCGGATTTCTCATGGGTGCCAAATTGGGGGGATGAAGGCGACCGGGACACCAACGACGCGAGGGCCGTCACAGTGGCCGGACTATGTGAGCGGTCGGTCCAGATGGATTTCGATGATCTGGTCACCTTCCACGCCATCCAGCACCTCTATGATCTGGCACGTTCAGACGACACGCGCCCATTCTTTCTTCAGGTCTCCTACACCCATCCGCCATGCGGATGGGTGTA